>CAYRAC010000072.1:0-11505 GCA_964422045.1 uncultured Steroidobacteraceae bacterium | reverse complement strand
CAGCCGTTCAACGTCGCCAAGGTGTTCACCGGACAGGACGGCAAGATCGTGCCGCTGAAAGACACCATCCGCGGTTTCAAGGCGATCATCGCCGGCGAATACGACCACCTGCCCGAGCAGGCGTTCTACATGATCGGCGCCATCGAAGAAGCGGTCGAGAAAGCCAAGACCCTGGCGTAACCATCATGGCCAACACCATCCACGTCGACATCGTCAGCGCCGAAGGACAGATCTTTTCGGGCGAAGTGACCATGCTGTTCGTGCCGGGCTCGCAGGGCGAACTCGGCATCTACCCGCGTCATGCGCCGCTGCTCACCAACCTGAAGCCCGGCGAAGTCCGTGTGCACAGGGATGGCGCCGACGAGCAGTCATTTTTTGTCGGCGGCGGCACGCTGGAAATTCAACCGAATCTCGTCACGGTGCTGGCCGATACCGCCGTGCGGGCGCGGGATTTGGACGAAGCCGCGGCGCTCGCGGCCAAACAGCGTGCCGAGGACGCAGTTCGCAATCGTACCGACATGCTCGACATCGCGGCGGCGCAAGCGGAGCTCGCGCGCGCCGTGGCGCAACTGCGAGCCATCGAACGCCTGCGAAAGAAACACTAGCGCTGAACGGACACCCGATGCAGCTTTCGGTCGTCATTCTGGCGGCGGGTCAAGGCAAGCGGATGAACTCCGACTTACCGAAAGTGCTGCAGCCGTTGGCGGGGCGGCCGCTGCTCGAGCACGTGGTGCGGGCCGCGCTCAGTCTCGAGCCGGCCAACGTCTATGTCGTTTATGGCCACGGCGGCGCCCTGGTCCAGGCCGCCCTGTCGCAGCAACCGGTCGAATGGATTCTGCAGGCGGACCAACTCGGCACCGGTCATGCGGTCATGCAAGCCATGTGCGTGATACCGGATGAGCATACGGTATTGGTCCTGTACGGCGATGTGCCGCTGATCCGCGCTGCGTCTCTCAGAAAGCTGGTTGCGGCCGCGGACGCAGGGGCGCTCGCCATCTTGTCCGTGGCTCTCGACAACGCGACCGGGTACGGCCGCATCGTTCGCGATGCAGCCGGCAAGGTCAGCGCCATCGTCGAGCACAAGGACGCCACGCCCGATCAGCTGCAAATCGTCGAACTCAATTCGGGGCTCATGGCCGCTCCCGCCGGACGCTTGCGCGAATGGCTGTTGGGCCTCGGCAGCAACAACTCGCAGCGCGAGTACTACCTCACCGACGTGGTCGCGGGCGCAGTGCAATCAGGCGATCGGGTCGAAGCCATCGCGGCGACGCACGCCTCGGAGGTGATGGGCGTCAACGACAAGATGCAGCTCGCAGAGGTCGAGGCCGCCCATCGGCGCGAACGCGCGCAGGCGCTGATGCTCGCCGGCGCGACATTGGCGGACCCGGCGCGCATCGACATTCGCGGCGACATCGAGGTTGGTCGCGACGTGTTCATCGACGTCAATGTGGTGCTCGCCGGAACGGTAAAACTGGCGGCGGGGGTGAAAATCGGTCCCAATTGCCTCATCAGTGATGCGCAGATCGGTGCGGCCACCGAGGTGTTCGCGAACAGCGTCATCGATGGGGCGATCATCGCGGAGAATTGCCGCATTGGGCCGTTCGCCAGGGTGCGCCCTGAGACGGTTTTGCATCGCGACGTGCACATCGGCAATTTCGTGGAGGTGAAGGCCAGCGAAATCGGCGCCGGCAGCAAGGCGAACCACTTGAGCTATGTGGGCGACGCGAGCGTGGGCAGCGGCGTCAATGTCGGCGCCGGCAGCATCACCTGCAATTACGACGGCCAAAACAAATGGCCGACGGTGATCGAAGACGGGGCTTTCATCGGCTCCGGCAGCATGCTGGTCGCGCCGCTGCGGATCGGTGCCGGCGCCACCATCGGCGCGGGCTCGACCGTCAGCGAAGATGCCCCGAGCGGCGAACTTACGTTGACGCGCGCCCCGCAAACCACGGTCGCCGGCTGGAAGCGGCCGCGCAAACTCGGCGCTGAAGAGAAGGCCGCAATCGACAAGGCCCGCAAGCAGCCGAAGGGCTGATCGGCGCAGCAAAAACCGCCGCCGCTGGCGAGTTGCCTCGCCAGTGGCGAGCGGGATTCGACATGCAAATCTCCGTTGCCATCGAGATCGCGGCCATTTTAGGGCGATGTCCGCAATCCGCCACTGTGATGGATCACAGTAGACACAGGCCGGCGCGCGCATCGACCATGCAAGGGCCGCGGAATCCGCCAATCCCTGCTTTGAGCCAGATCGATTAGCATGGCTATGTGGGCGCCCATCGGAGGAAGAGGCAACCGAATGCGTAAGAAAATCCTGTGCGTCGAAGATGATCTCGAAACCGCGACACTGATCGCCGAGGAGTTCGAGGAGCGCGGCTACGAGATGGCGCTGGCTCATGATGGCCAGGCCGGATTCGCCGCGGTGCTCAAGCTGCAACCGGATCTGGTGCTGTGCGACGTCAGCATGCCGCTGATGAACGGCTTCGAGCTTCTCAATCGGCTCACCGAACTCACTCCGCGCTTCGCATCCGTGCCGTTCATTTTCCTCACCGCGCTTGGCGATCGGGATAACCAACTCAAGGGTCGCCGGCTGGGCGCCGACGACTATGTTGTCAAGCCGATCGATTTCGAAATCCTCGATACCATCATTCGAGGACGCCTGGCCAAGGTCGCCCGCACGGAACTGTGGTCGCGACAAATCGATCTCGGGGATCGCGAAGTCGAGTGTCTGACCTGGGCCGCTCGCGGCAAGACCTCCACCGAGATTGCAGCGATCATCGGCACCAGTAAACGCAACGTCGACTTTCACATCGAGACCGCGTGCCGCAAGCTCAGCGTTGCCACGCGCGTCCAGGCCGCCGTCAAGGCGGTCACGGGCCGATTGATCGAGCCGTAGCGCATGCCGCTGTGGGACGAAGCCGCTCGATCGCAAAGTGGACCACGCTCCATTCAGATCCTGCTTTCGGCCGCCTCGCTGCTGTTTCTCGCGCTCATGATGGGGCTCGGAGCCTTCAGCATGCAGCGGCTGAACGACGTCAATCGAGTCTCCGATGAGATCCGCAATCAATGGCTGCAGGACATTCGATTGATCGGCGACCTGAACAACTACATGTCCGACTATCGCACCGGGGAAGGCACGCATCTGCTGTCCAACACGACGCGCGAGCTCGCCGCCGGCGAGCAGCAGATTGCCGACCTGGATACGCAGGTGAGCCGCGCACAACGCTCCTACGAGGCGCTGCCGCACGAGAACTCCGAGCGGCAGCTGTACGATGAGTTCGCGCGCAAATGGACGGCCTACAAAATCATTGCAGCGCAAGTGCTGGCGTCGTCGCATTCGGGCGCCAAGTCCGCTGCCATCGCGATGTACATGGGCGAATCGCGCCGCGCCTTCGATGCGGCGAGCGACACGTTGGGCCGCCTCACCGATCAGACGGTGACCAGAGCCGGCGAAGCAAGCGGCCGCGCCGCCCGCGCCTATGTGCGCGATCGCAGCCTCATCATCGCCGCGATGTTCGTCGCGACCTGCCTCGTGCTCGCGACCGTCATTTACATCACGCACTGGGTCTCGCGGCCGCTGCTCGGCCTGGCGCGGGGCATGCGCGATCTGGCGGCACATGACCTCGATATAAACATAGCGGGTACGGGCCGCGACGATGAAATCGGCGAGATGGCGCGCTCGGTCGCCGTGTTTCGCGACAACGCCATCGCGCTGGTGCAGAGCCAGCACCGGCTCGTCGAGCAGACCGCGAAGCTCGAGGAGACCTTGGAAAACGAACGGCGCCTGACCGCCGAACAGCGCAACTTCGTGACCATGACCTCGCACGAATTCCGCACGCCGCTGACCGTCATCGACGCGCAGGCGCAGCGGCTGATCAAACTCAAGGATCGGTTGAGTCCGAGCGACTTGCTCGAGCGCGCCATGCGGATTCGCAGCGCGGTGAACCGGCTCACCGTGATCATGGACAGCTTGCTCGGGGCCTCGCGCTTGCTCGATGGTCATGCGGTGTATCATCCCGCCGATTTCGACCCCACGACGCTGCTGCGCGAAGTGTGCCAACTGCACCGCGACACGACCCGCGGTACCGATGTTCGCGAGGACTACGGCGAGCTACCGGCGGTCGCTCACGGCGACCCGAAACTGCTGTTTGCGTTGTTCAGCAATCTGCTGTCGAACGCCATCAAGTACTCTGCAGCCGGCCAACCTGTCGAGGTCGTCGCGCGAAGCGAGGCAGGCGGCGGCATCCTGGTCCGGGTCAGCGACCATGGCATCGGTATTGCGGATCGCGATCGCGCCCATTTGTTCGAGCGCTACTTCCGGGGTGCCAACTCGCTCGGGGTCGGCGGCAGCGGCGTCGGACTGCACTTGGTCGCCATCGTGCTCGAGCTTCACGGCGGCCGTATCGAGGTCGAGAGTCGCGAGGGCGCGGGTTCGATATTTACGGTGCACCTACCCATCGGCGCCACCGTCGAGTCGACGGCAGATCTCGGCGCCGCCTGAGGATTCGATGCAACCCCCGCGGATACCGAGATGAGCGATACGCCGGGCGATCCCGCGCAGCCGGCGAGCGGCCGGCACGCCATCGAGCGACGCGCATGGCCGCGCGCCCGGCAACTGCGGGTCGCCGGGTTCGGCGCCGTTGCAGTGCTGCTGCTCGTCGTTTGCGTTTGGCTCGGAGGGCGGCTGTTCGGCGGGCACCCGGCGCCCGCTGCCGCGGCGGCCGCGCCGCCCGGGACTTTCCGTGCAACCGCTCAACAGCTGAAAACCCTGACCGTCGCAACGGTTGGTCTCCACGGCTTTGTCAGCGAGGAATTGACCGAGGGCAAGATCGCAGTCAACGGCGATCGCGCGACGCCGCTGTTCTCGCCTTTTTCCGGCCGCGTGACCCGCGTCATCGCCGGGTTGGGCGACACCGTCAAACAAGGCGCGCCGCTCGCCACGATCGAGGCGTCGGAGTTCGTGCAGGCGCAGAATGAGCTCAGCATCGCGGCGGCCCAGGTGAAGCTCGCCCGCATCAACGAGACGCGCAAGCATGCGTTGTTCGATGCCAAGGGCGGCAGCTTGCAGGATTGGCAACAAGCGCAATCCGACTTGACCGCGGCGGTGGCGGCGGTCGGCGCGGTACGCAATCGCTTGAAGATCCTCGGCAAGTCGGACGCGCAAATCGATGCGCTCGAGTCGGCGAAAAGCATCGATCCTTCGGCCACGCTGAGCGCGCCCATCGCGGGCGTGGTCGTCGACCGGCAAGTCGGCCCCGGCCAGTATCTGCAGGCCGGCAGCGGCACGCCGGTGTTCACCATCGCCGATCCTTCGAACGTATGGTTGCTCGCAAACGTGCGCGAGGCGGATTCCGGACTGGTGCACGTCGGGCAAACGGTGGAAGTGCACGTGCTCGCCTACCCTGAGCGAACGTTCGCCGCACGGATCAGCTATGTAGCCGCGCTGCTCGATCCCGTCACTCACCGCCTGCCGGTGCGTGCCGACATCGACAATCGCGATGCCGCTCTCAAACCGGAGATGTTCGCCACGTTCCGCATCCTGACCGGCGATGCCACGCAGTCGCCGGCGGTTGCGGAATCGGCTGTGGTCTACGAGGGCAGCGCCGCCCACGTTTGGGTGGCGTCGGGCGATGGGCTGCTTGCCTACCGTGCCATCCGCATCGGTCGCAGCAACCAGGGCCTGGTCGAAATCGTCGACGGCCTTAAACCGGGCGAGCGCATCGTCACCAAGGGCGGTTTGTTCATCGATCAGGTCGCCGTACCGGCCGCTCCATGAACGCAATCGTCTCGTTCGCACTGCGTCAACGTGTGTTGATGGTCGTGATGCTGGCCATGATGTTGGGAGCCGGCGCCATCAGTTTCCTCAAGCTGAATATCGAGGCCTATCCCGATCCCGTGCCGCCTCTGGTCGATGTGGTGACGCAGAGCACGGGACAATCGGCCGAAGAGATCGAGCGCTACATCACGATCCCGCTCGAGATCCAGATGGCCGGGATTCCCAACGTCCAGGCGATTCGCACGATTTCACTGTTCGGGCTGTCGGACGTCAAAGTGCAGTTCACCTACGATTTCACGTACTACCAGGCCGAGCAGTGGGTGACGAATCGCTTGTCGCAACTCGCAGCGCTGCCGAACGGCGCCACGCCGCAGATCTCGCCGACCAGTCCCATCGGCGAGATTTACCGCTACCGCGTGGTCGGACCGCCGAATTATTCGGTGACCGATCTCAAGACGCTCGAGGATTGGGTACTCGAGCGGCGTTTCAAAGCGGTGCCCGGCGTCATCGACGTGACCGGCTGGGGCGGCAAGACCAAGACCTACGACATCGCGATCGATCAAAAAAAACTGATGGGCTACGGCCTGTCGGTACCGCAGGTGCTGACCGCGCTCGGCAACGCGAATATCAACGTCGGAGGCCAAACCGTCAATTTCGGCGCGCAGTCCGCCGTAGTGCGCGGCGTCGGGCTGATTCATTCCTTAGAGGAGATCCGCCGCACGCTGATCGCCAACAACCAGGGAGCCCCGGTGCTGATCGGCGACGTGGCGGCCGTCACCATCGGCAATCTGCCGCGGCTCGGCGTCGCGGGATACAACGACTTGGATGACATCGTCCAGGGCATCGTGCTGATGCGCCGCGGCGCGCAAAGCGTGCCGACCATCAAGCGCGTCGAAGCCGAAGTCGACAAGATCAACCATAGCGGCATCCTGCCGCCGGGCGTGAGCATTCAGCGAATCTACGACCGCAGCGACCTGATCCGCATAACGACGCATACCGTGCTGCACAACATGGTCGCGGGCGTGCTGCTGATTTTTCTCCTGCAATGGGCGTTCCTCGGCAACCTGCGCAGCGCCTTCATCGTGGCGATGACCATCCCATTCGCCTTGTCGTTCGCCATCGGGCTCATGGTGTTGCGCGGCGAATCGGCGAACCTTTTGTCCGTGGGAGCCATCGACTTCGGCCTGGTCGTCGATGCCACCGTCATCATCGTCGAGAATATCTACCGGCATCTCGCCGAGGCTGCGGCGCATCTCGGGCACGGCCCGAGCACCTTGCATCGAATGCGCGTGCGCAGCGGCTTCCGCGGCAAGATGGGCACCATATCGATTGCCGCGGCCGAGGTCAGTCAATCCATTTTTTTCGCGGCCGCCATCATCATCGCGGGCTTCGTACCGCTGTTCACGCTGTCGGGCATCGAGGGGCATATTTTTGGACCGATGGCCAAGACCTATGCGTATGCAATCGCCGGCGGATTGATCGCCACGTTCACGGTCGCGCCGGCATTGAGTCTGGTCATGTTTCGGCAGGTGATCGAGCAGCGCGAAACCCCGGTGGTTCGTGCCTTGCGGCGTGTTTACCAGCCGGCGCTCGAGTTCGTGCTGGGCAACCGCATTCTCACCTTCGCCGGGATCGGGCTGCTTGCAGTGTTGGCGATTTTCGCCGTGCGCTCATTGGGAATGGAGTTCCTGCCGAAGCTCGAAGAGGGAAATCTCTGGGTCCGCGCCACCTTTCCGCAGTCAATATCGCTCGAGGACAGCGATGCCTACGTCAATCGCATGCGCGTGCTGATGAGCCGCTACCCGGAAGTGCAGACGGTGGTGTCGCAGCACGGCCGGCCGGACGACGGGACCGACGCCACGGGCTTCTTCAATGCCGAATTCTTCGTGCCGTTAAAGCCCTTCGAGACCTGGCCGGCCGGCGTCGACAAGGAAAAATTGACGGAGACCATGACCGACGAGCTGCAGCAGCAGTTCCCGGGCGTGGAATTCAATTTCTCGCAGTACATCCAGGACAACGTCGAGGAGGCGGCCTCCGGCGTCAAGGGAGAGAATTCGGTCAAGGTGTACGGAAACGATCTGCAGACGCTGGAAAAAACCGCGGACGACATCGCCGCGGTGCTCGCCAAGGTGCAAGGAATCGAGGATCTCGCGGTACTGCGCTCGCTCGGCCAGCCGGAAATTCGCATCGACGTCGATCGCGTGCGGGCAGCGCGTTACGGGCTCGCGCCGGGCGACGTGAACGCCGTGGTACAGGCGGCCATCGGCGGCCAGAGCGCCGGCGATCTGTACGAGGGGACGAGCGATCGGCATTTCCCGATGATGGTGCGCCTCGCGACCCCATACCGCGACAACCTCGAGGCGATCCGTCGCATTCCGATCACCGCTACGAGCGGCAACGGCGCACCGATACAAGTGCCGCTCGAGGATGTCGCCGAGGTCCGCTTGGTATCCGGTGCGGCGTTCATTTATCGCGAGCAACAGCAGCGGTATGTCCCGATCAAATTCAGCGTGCGCGGCCGCGACCTGGGCAGTGCCGTGCTCGAGGCGCAGCGCGCCGTCGACGCCAAAGGCTTGCTGCCGGGCGGTTACCGCCTCGAATGGGTGGGCGAGTTCGGCAATCTGCAAGAGGCCATCGGCCGCTTGGAGGTCGCCGTGCCGTTCTCGATCGCGCTGATCGTGCTGTTGCTGTATCTCAATTTCGGCAGCTTGCGTAACGCCTTGCTCGCGGCCAGCGTCATTCCCATGGCGCTTCTCGGCGGCATCTTTGCCTTGTGGGTGAGCGGTACCGCGTTCAGCGTCTCCTCCGCGATCGGGTTCGTTGCGCTGTTCGGCATCGCCGCCATGGACGGCATCCTGGTTCTGTCCTACTACCATTTGAGCCTCGACTCGGGATTGGATCGCGCGAGCGCCATGCTGCAAACCTGCAAAACGCAGCTGCGCCCGGTCATGATGACGTGCATCGTCGCGTGCGTCGGACTGATTCCCGCCGCATTTTCGACCGGTATCGGCTCGCAGGTGCAACGGCCGCTGGCGTTGGTCGTGGTCGGCGGGATGCTGCTCGCGCCGGTGCTGATATTGCTGGTCCTGCCGGTGCTCATTTTGCAATTCTCGACTGCCCGGGAAATGCCGCCGGAAGCGCCGCGGGAGGCCGGCGAGTGATGCCCCCGCCTGCAAGGGTGCCGATTTGCATGCTGCTGCTGGCGGCGAGCGCTTGCGTGGGTCCTAACTTTCACCGCCCGCCGCCGCCGCCTGTCGAGCGCTACACGGTGGAACCGCTCCCGTCGACGACGGCGGCGGCGCCGGGCCCCGGAGGAGCCGCGCAGCGCTTTCTCAGCGATCAAGCAGTTCCTCGGGACTGGTGGCGGTTGTACGGATCGGCTGATCTCGATGCGCTGGTGATCGAGGCGCTGCGCGCCAATCCAGAAGTCGCCGCGGCGCAGGCGGCGCTGCGACAGGCTCAGGAAAACACGGCCGCACAGCGCGGCAGTTATTTTCCCACCGTGCTGGCGAGCTTCGATGCGAACCGCAACCTCGACGCCGTCGGCGTCTTGAGTCCGAATCTCGCCTCGGGCGCCGCAATGTACAATTTGTTCACGCCGCAGGTCACGGTGAGCTACGTCCCGGACATCTTCGGCGCGAACCGCCGGCAGGTGGAAACGCTCGCCGCCCAAGCTGAAGCGAGCCGCTACCAACTCGATGCCACGTATTTGACTCTGACCGCGAATGTGGTCAGCGCGGCCATTCAGGAAGCCGGCCTGCACGCGCAGATCGACGCTACCGAGCGCGTCATTGCGCTCGAACGCGAGGCACTGTCGGTACTGCATCGCGAGCTGGAACTCGGCGCGATTGCCGAGGGCGACGTATTTGCGCAGGACGCGGTGCTCGCACAGCTCGAGGCCTCCTTGCCGCCGCTGAATCGCCAGTTGCTGCAGACTCGCGATTCGTTGGCGGTCCTCACGGGTCACTTACCCTCCGAGTTCAAAGCCCCGCCACTCGATTTGGAGCGGTTGGCATTGCCCGATGATCTGCCCCTGGGAGTGGCGTCCGAACTGGTCGAACGGCGTCCGGACGTGCGCGCCGCCGAGGCGCAATTGCACGCCGCCACCGCCCAGGTGGGCGTCGCCACCGCCAACCTTTTGCCGCAAGTGACCATCACCGGCGCCATCGGCAGCTCCGCCACGGCCATGTCCGACCTGTTCAAAGCGGGCACCGGATTCTGGAGCATCGGCGCAAATGCAACTCAGACCTTGTTCGCCGGTGGTGCACTTATACATCACAAGCGCGCCGCCGATGCGGCACTGGAGCAGGCCGCTGCGCAGTACCGATTGGCGGTGCTGACCGCCTTCCAAAACGTCGCCGACACACTGCATGCGCTCGCCACCGATGCCGAGGCAATGCAAGCGGCGACGCGCGCGGCGAGCGCCGCGGGAATGAGTTTGGACGTCGTGCGCCGCCAGCTCGAACTCGGCTCGGTCAGCTATCTAGCGCTCGTGAATGCGGAGCAGACGTATCAACAAGCGGTCGCATCGCTGCTGCAGGCTCGCACCAATCGCTTGACCGACACGGCCGCGCTGTTCCAGGCGCTCGGCGGATCGACCACCCCCGTCACGGCGCAGGCGAGCGCCCCGTGAGCTCGGCGCCCGGCGTCGCTACAGCATCGCCAGCGGCGCCGAGCGCGGCACCAGCAGCGCCTTGGCGTACACAGCGTGGAGGCGTCCAACCCCGCGCGCCAGGTGCATGAGCAGTGTCAGCAGAACGACGCCCGCCAGCACCATCAAGGGCAGCGCCCAGGCGGAACCCAGCCACGCGGGGTTCATCCGCACGTCGGGGGGTATGCCGAACCATTGGTAGCGACTCGCGACATCGGCCAGCGGCGCAAATATCAAGGCGAGACTCAGCGATAAGCCGACCACCGCCATGACGAAATAAGCGATCCCGAGCGGCAGCATCAGGACGAGATAGGCGAGTGTCGTCCAGGTACGCCGCTCTCTCAGCATTTGACCAACCCGCGACCAGAATCCCGAGGCGCTGCTTTGATGCACCGGGCGACGTGGCATGCGTTCACCGGTCATGGCTTCGATCAACCGACCTTCGACCAGCGCCAACACGCGGGTCAGCCCGATGAATAGCAGGAAGAACGGCACTCCGATGATGAGCACCGCGAACCCCGCGGACAGCGCGAGGCCGGTCACGACAACGGTGAAGTAGATTATCCCGCTGGCCAGCGATAACAGCATAAAAAAAAGCGATGTATAAGCGCGCGGATCCTGAAACACGCCGAAGAATGCGCCGATCCCAGTTTTCGCCATTTTGCGCGGCGAGGTCATCGCGGCCTTCACCTTGGCTTCCGTGTCGCGATAGGCGCTCGCTACCTCGTCCGGCGCGCCATAGGTCGATGCGATCAGTTCCAATACGTCGGATTCCGATTTGTCCGGGTGTGCTGCGACCTCGGCCCGCAAGTACTCTTCGGCGTCGTATAAGGCATCCTGAACCAGCGCGGTATCCTCGCCCGCGAGTTCTTCGCGCAGGGCGCTGAGGTATTGAACGATGGAGCGTGGTGCACTGCGATTCATGGGAGAGGTCCTGTATCGATGAAGCGGTCGACGAAGCGGCGGGTACCCGCCCAAATGGCGGTCCACTCCGCCAGGACGCCGCGCCCTTGGTCCGTGATGCGGTAGTAGCGGCGGCCGGCCCCGAATAGGACGGCACGATGCGACTGGTGAGCAAGTTGGC
>CAYRAC010000071.1:0-11509 GCA_964422045.1 uncultured Steroidobacteraceae bacterium | reverse complement strand
CGGCGCCGGTGATGAGCGAAGATTCGGCGGTGAGCGAGGTGAGCAGCGCTCCCGTGTTGCCTGGGCGCGAGAGCGTCCCTGCGGAACGCGTGGAAATGGCGCGCGTCGATGCGGATTTGCTCGACACGATGCTCAACAACGCGGGCGAGGTGAGTATTTTCCGCGCGCGCCTCGATCAACAGGTGAACTCGATCGACTTCAACCTGGCAGAGTTGGCGCGTACGGTAACTCGCCTCAAGGATCAGCTGCGAGGCCTCGAGATCGAAACCGAAGCCCAGGTTCTCAATCGGCATCAAGATGTGGAGCCGCGCCGCAACGACTTCGATCCGCTCGAGCTCGACCGCTATTCCTCCATACAACAGTATTCGCGAGCGCTCGCTGAAACGTCCGGCGATGTGGCAAGCATTCAAGGACTGCTCGAGACCTTGACCCGCGAAGCGCAGAATCTACTCACGCAGCAGTCGCGAGTCATCACCGAGCTGCAGAACAGCTTGATGCGAACGCGCATGGTGCCGTTCCAGCGCCATGTACAGCGCTTGACGCGCCTGGTGCGCCAAGCTGCGAACGACACCGGCAAGCGTGCCGAGCTCGTGGTACAGGGCGCTGCCGCGGAACTCGATCGGCAGATGCTCGAGCGCATGGTCGCGCCGCTCGAACACATGTTGCGCAATGCGGTCGTGCACGGCATCGAGACTCCAGAACGGCGTGCCGCCCTCGGCAAACCCGACGTGGGCCGAATCTCGGTGAGCTTGGAGCGCGACGGGGCGGAGATCGTGATCGTGGTTGCCGACGATGGCGCCGGCATCAGCGTCAAGTTGATTCGCGAGAAAGCCATCGCCTTGGGGTTGACCGATCCGCACGCGAAGCTTACCGATGAGGAGTCGGTGCAGCTCATTTTGGAGCCCGGGTTCAGCACCGCCGGCCATGTGACTCAAGCGGCGGGGCGCGGCGTCGGCATGGATGTGGTCGCGACGGAGGTCAAAAAGCTCGGCGGCGGCCTGTTCATCGACACGACTGCCGGAAAAGGCTCGAGCTTTACGATTCGCTTGCCGTTCACGCTCGCCATCAGCCAAGCCTTGATCGTACGGGTCGCCGAAGAGGCCTATGCGCTGCCCCTGGCGACCGTGGAAGGCGTGGTGCGTCTGCCGCGCAACATCGTTGCCCGGCATCTGGGCAAGGATGCGCCGCTGTTCGAATATGGCGGACAAAAATACCGATTCCAGCAATTGGGGGCGTTCGTCGGTTTGGGCGCAACGCGTCTCCCCGAGGCGGACGTATCGATATCGGTGGTGCTGATCCGCGCGGGCGAGCATTCCACCGCATTGGTGACCGATGAATTGGTCGGCAGCCGCGAAATCGTCGTGAAGTCGCTGGGACCGCAAATTTCCGGCATCCGCGGCATTGCCGGCGCCACGATTTTGGGGGACGGCCGGATCGTCATCATTCTCGACATGGGCTCGTTGGTACGCTCCGAGTGGCGCGCACGGCCGACCGACACGGCGGTCATCGATCAGCGCGACCGGCGTACCTTCGCGCTGGTCGTCGACGACTCGATCACCGTGCGCCGCGTGACGCAGCGCTTGCTGGAGCGCAACGGCATGCGCGTCTTGACCGCGAAGGACGGCGTCGATGCCGTGTCGCTGCTGCAGGAGCATCTGCCCGACATCATCTTGCTCGATATTGAAATGCCGCGAATGGATGGCTACGAAGTGGCCGCGCACGTGCGCAACGACCCGCGCCTCAAGGAAATTCCGATCGTCATGATCACCTCGCGGGTCAGCGAAAAGCACCGAGCGCGAGCCATCGAGCTCGGTGTAGACGATTACTTGGGAAAACCTTACCAAGAAAGCCAGTTGCTCGACGCCATCGAGCCGCTCGTCCATCGCCGCAGCGCCATCGCACGGTAGAGGTAGTATGTCCGATTTGCGGGACGAGCTATATAGCTTGCTGGTGCCACTGGCGGGCGAAAGATTGATCGTGCCGCGCGCTTGCGTCGCCGAGGTGATCAGCTACCAGGCACCCGCGGAAATGACCAATGCGCCGCCGTGGTACGCGGGCCTGGTCACCTGGAGCGAGCGCAGCGTACCCGTGGTGTCGTTCGAAGGCGCGTTCGGCCAAACCTTGCCCGTGGTCTCCAACCGCACGCGCATCGTGATTTTTCACGCGCCCGGCGGCAAGATTCAATCCGGCTACTTCGGCATGCTGACTCAGGGGTTTCCACAACTGGTCCGGGTGAATGCCGACGTGCTGCGGCCGGATACGTCGCGCAGTTTTCCAGAACGCTCGCCCATCATTTGTCAGGTGCGCATGGTCAATGAGACGCCCCTGATCCCGGATCTGGAGCGGCTGGAGCAGATGATCGCCGAGGAAACTTCGGTGATGCCGTCCTGAGCCGACCGCACCGCGTCAGTGCAGCAAGCCGAAAACCGCCACGCTCGCCGTGGTGCCGACAAACACCTTGCCGTCGGCCACCGTCGGCGTGATGAATTTGTTGCCCACGCCGAATTGATCCCGCGTCCCGGCAGCTTGGTTGCTGTTGTAGAGCTCGCGGCCGAGATTGGCGGCGTCATACGCATGTAGAACTGCGGGGCTGGAATTCTCGTGCGCCCAGACGATGGCGTTGGCGGTGCCGTTGGCGGATACGCAGGGCGCCGTACCCGGATAGGCGAACTGCGTGGCGGATTGCGACTGCGGCGCGGCGGCCAGTTGCGCATTCGAAATCGCGAAGGCCTTGAGCGTATCGCCGACTTCGCCGAAATAAACAGTGCCGTTGAAATACGCCGGTGTGGACCAAATGCCGCCCGGTAAGGCGCCGCTCAACTGTTGCCAGACTTGCGAATTGTTCGCCGAGTTGAATTTGCCCATCGAGTCGCGATTCACCAGGTAGATATTGCCGTCCTTGCCGGCGCCGATTGCCAGGTGTCTGACGGTCTTGGTCGAATCGGTCAAGTCAGGCAGCAACAGTTCGCCGCCTGAACCCAGATCCTGGTCCGCGCCCGACTCCGCGACTTCGTTGAACATCGTGAAGTAATCGGCGACGCTCAACGAGCCGCCGGCGGTCGATAGTTTGAGAAAGGAATTGCCGTAGTCCTGCAGATTGGGAAATCCGTTCGCGTCGAGCGAGGTTTCAAAGACGCCGTTCGCCGTCAATAAATAGATGTTGCCGGCCGAATCGGCGGCGGGACCGCCGCCGCTCATCCAGATCGCAGGGCCGGCGCCGCCGCTGTTGGGCGCGACGTTGAGCACCGCGGTGCGTGCCAGAGAGCTTTGCGAATAGGCGATGACCCAGCCAAAATAAGGGGAGATGTCGCAATGCGACGTCCAGCTGGTGTAGAGGGTCCCATTCAGCAGCAGCAGCGCTGCCCGTTCCTCGTACTGACCCGGCAAGAACGCGCTCATGCCGCCGCCGGATGTGGGGTAGGTCGCGGAGATCTCCACCGGTCCATTCAGCAATTCAGCTCCCGATGCGAGATCGAGCGCGTGCAGCCGCTGGTGATAATTCGAGGCGGCGTCTTTCGACATGGCGACCACGTACAACGTGCCGTGCGCGCCCGCGGCGCGGTCGATCACGGGTGTCGCGGTGATGCCGAGCTCCGGAGTGACCTGACTGCAGCCGTGTGTATCGCTCAGGGTTTCGCCGCTCGCGAGCAGCGTCACGCGCCATAGAAGCGAGCCCGTATCAGCGTCGAAGGCGTAGACGGAATCGTGCTCGGTGGCTGCGAACACCACGTTGTGGTTCGATCCCGAGATGCTCAGTTGCGAAACATAGAGCGGCTGTGCGTCCACCTTGCCATCGACCGCCAAGTTGCGCAGCAATCCGAAGGTCGCAGAACTCACATTGGCAGGGGTCAGGAGCGACTCGGTGGGATTGAGTCCCGTGCGGCTCAGGTCATTCTTGTACGTGAGCACATCCGTACCCGCAGGCGCGGCTCCATTCGTCACGCTGAGCAGCGCACTGCGGCTTAACGTACTGCCGCTGGAATTGCCGACGGCGACCGCAAAGCTCGTGCCGTTATCGGCAGGCGAGGTCACGGGAGTCGTGTAGCTCGACTGGGTGGCGCCGGCGATGGGCGCGGCATTCTTCTGCCACTGATAGCTCAAGGGAGCCGCGCCCGTGGCTGTCACCGTGAAAGTCGCGCTTTGTCCGGCCGGCACGCTCTGGTCGGCGGGCTGAATGGTAATGGCGGGGGTGGAAGACGCGGGGGTTGGCGGAGTGGTAGCCGCTGTTCGATTGCCCCCGCCGCCACATGCCGCGAGCAGAAGCGAAGCGGCCAGCGCAGACAAAAGTCCAGTCTTTGACATAACTTGCCGTATGTGGCTCATGTAGTCCATCATGCCCCTCCCGGGAGAATGCGAGAAAGGGAATTCGTGGGATTTGTATCGGACGAAATTGACCAAGCCACCGTTGTTGCGGGCCCTGCCGGGGTCGCCGGCCGTGTGAGCAAGGACGATGAGCTGGGTTTGACTGTCTTCGAGGACGTCATTCCGCAGCCGCTGCTCGATCGGATGAACGCTGTGATCGATGCGACGCGCGACCGCTGGTCCGAAGCCGACGGCGGCTCCGAGACCCGGTTGGCGGGATCCTTTGCGGATATGCTGCGGTGCAACAACCGCTTCCGCTTGATCGAACAGGGTGCCTTCGCGGCCGTCACGACGTATCCGGCGGCGCCAATTCCAACCGCGGACTCGAAGCACGTGCTGCGCTGTGTCAATCGCGACATGGCGTGGCAGAGTCACTTGCGGCATCACGATTCCCATTTGTTGACGCTGCTGATCCCCCTGCAGCTGGCGGGCGGCACGCAGCAAAATGGCGACCTGCTGCTCTACAGGAAGCGGCGTCAGTCGGTCTCGCTGGTTTCGAACCTGATCTACAAGACGTGGCTGGTCATTCAGCAGAATCGCCGTTTCGCGACGCGCAAGCGGCAGACCTATCGCGATATCGAGCGCCAGCATTGCCGGCGGATCGCCTGCAAGCCGGGCAATGTGTATGTCTTTAACGGGTTTCTATCCTTGCACGCCAACCTCGAAATCGAATCCGGCGAGCGTCGCAGCCTCATCATCCACCACTTCGATCCGCGCCTTACCGCGGGCATCACCAACGTGACAAGAACGCTGCGCAGCGTGCGCGAGCGTCTGACACCTTAACTACAAGTCGCCGAATCGCGTTTGCAGCCAGACCAGCGCTGCGATGGCGGCAGTCTCGGTCCGTAATATCCGGGGTCCCAACCCGACCTGAGAGAATCCCGCGACCCGGAACGCCTCGAGTTCGTCGGATGCGAAGCCGCCCTCCGGTCCAATCGCGATCTCGACAGCGCCGAGCGCAGCGCCGCCGGATTCAAGCGCGCTGCCGAATGCCTGCGGTGCGGACTCAGGCACAAACACCAGCCGCAGCGCCGTCGCCGGTTCTCCCAAGTAGTGCAGGAGCGGCTGTGCAGCTTCGATGATCGGCAGGCGATTGCGTCCACACTGTTCGCACGCACTCACCGCCACGGCCCGCCAATGAACGAGTTTCGATTCTGCCTGAGCCCGGTCGAGCCGGACGACGCTGCGTTGGCTCAAGGCCGGCACAATTCGCGCAACGCCCAACTCGGTCGCTTTTTGCACGATGAGGTCCATTCGATCGCCGCGCGGCACACATTGCAGCAGCGTAATACGCAAGGGCGATTCGCGGTCCACGGCGCGGCTCTCGCCGACCGAGGCAGACACTCGAGAGCCCCGCACGGCCTCGATCGTCCCCAAGAATTCGCCGCCGTCGCCGTTGAATAGAATCAATTCGTCGCCATCGCGCGCGCGCAGCACCTTGGCCAGATGCGACGCGGTATCGCGAGGCAGGTCGACCACGCTTCCGGGCATCAACGCCGCCCCGACATACACCCGAGTCAAGCGCACGATCGGAGATGGCGTTGCCGCAAGGCAGGCGCGCTGAGCGCGGCGCAATTCAGGTTGTATGGCGATCGGGCGTTCATCTGCGGGGAATTGTCGCATATGCTAACGGCTCTATCGGCAACCGAGGGGCGTGGACTTGCAGGTCGACCTTGAGAGCGGACTCCTGCGTGGCGCCAGACAAATCGCGTCGCCCAACTTCGACTCGCGACCAGCCGGGGTTGAAACCGATCTCATCGTGGTCCACGGTATCAGCCTTCCCCCAGGCGAATTCGGCGGCCCTTGGATCGACCGGCTGTTCACCAATACCTTGCCGCCGCAACAGCACCCCTATTTCGCCGAGGTGGCGCCGCTGCGCGTGTCGTCCCACTTGGTGCTCGATCGCGACGGCAAGGTCACGCAGTACGTGCGTTTCACCGACCGCGCCTGGCATGCCGGCAAGTCGGTTTATAAGCAACGCGAGGCCTGCAACGACTACTCGGTCGGTGTGGAACTGGAAGGAACCGATACCCTGCCGTACGCGGCGGCCCAGTACGGCGCGCTCGCGGAAGTGGTTGCCGCGCTATGCGCCGCCTATCCTCGACTGTCTGCACGGCGGTTGGTGGGTCACAGCGATATTGCGCCCGGCCGCAAAACCGACCCAGGACCGGCTTTCGACTGGCCACGAGCTCGGCGCCTGATCGCGAGCGCGTGCCGACGAACGCGGCGACGCTAGCAGGACCGCTGCGGGCGAGGCTGCCGGATGTGAGGTCCGTCACACTCTAGATTTCCGCCGCCAGGCCGACACTTAGCTGGGACCTGCTAGAACCGTGTCGCGCCCGGAGGCCTATTGATTCGCTGGTTTTCGGACCTTCCCATCGAACGCAAGTTGCGCGTGGTCATCATGGTGCCCGCGAGCGCGGTGTTTGCCGTCGCTATGGCGGCGCATATCGCGATGAACCTGCTGCACCTGCGCGACGATTTGCAATGGAGCGCAGCGCGCGTCGCCCGAACCACCGGCGTGAAGACCCTCGAGGCGTTGCGGCGCGGCGATGACAAAGTCGCACTGCGGGCGATGGGCAGCCTGCGCGATGAGTGGATGGTAAGCGATGCTGAGGTCTATGGATCGGACGGCCGGCGGCTCGCCCTGTACCGCCGCGGCCACAACGATGCGCAGCTGGAATCGGCTCCCAAGCCGGACTCGGCCGCGGTACCGCGCCCGGCGCCACTCTCCGATCCGCAGCATCCGCGGCTGTTCCTCAGGGGTAGCCAATTTCATATCACGGCCGCAGTGATGCGCAACGACGAAGTTGTGGGCTTCGTGCACATCCTCGTGCCGCTCGAGGTGCTGTATCCGGATTGGCAGGGCTACCTTCTCATCACGCTCGCGGCGATCGTCGCCGCTGTGCTCAGCGCCTACTGGCTCGCCGCGCGCCTGCAACAGCAAATTTCGGGGCCGATCGTGAATCTGGCGCGCACCATGCAACGCGTATCCACGGAGCAGGACTACAGTCTGCGAGTCGAGCGCAGTTCTCAAGATGAGGTTGGATCGCTGATCGACGGCTTCAACCAGATGCTCGGGCAGATTCGACATCGCGATTCGCGTCTCGAGAAATACCGCCATTACCTCGAGCAGCAAGTCGAGGAAAGAACCTTGAATCTGGCGAATGCCAACCTCGGCTTGAAGAGCGCTATCGGCGAAGCCAATCGCGCCAAGGAGGCTGCGGAGCGGGCGAGCAGGGCCAAGAGCGAATTCCTCGCCCGCATGAGCCATGAAATCCGTACGCCGATGAACGGCGTCATGGGCATGTCGGAACTGCTGCAGGCGACCGATCTCACGCCACGGCAGCGACACCTTTCAGAAACCATTTCGCATTCCGCCGGGGCGTTGCTGCAGATCATCAACGATATCTTGGACTTCTCGAAGGTCGAGGCGGGAAAGCTGAAACTCGAGTTCGTCGATTTCGGTCTGCGCGACGCCGTCGAAGGAACATTGGAAATCTTCGCCGGCCGCGCGCACGCGAAGCATGTGGAGCTGGTTTGCGCGCTGGAACTCGATCTGCCGGGCACGGTGTGCGGCGACCCCATGCGGCTGCGGCAGATCCTGATCAACTTCGTCGGCAACGCCATCAAATTCACCGATGCGGGCGAAGTGATCGTCAGGGTCAGGGCGCTCGACCCGCGCGGCTTGCTGCGCTTCGAAGTAACCGACACCGGCATCGGAATATCCGCGGAAGCGCAAGACGCCATATTCAGCCCTTTCAATCAGGCCGATTCGTTTACGACGCGCAAGTATGGGGGAACCGGGCTGGGACTTGCCATTTGCAGGCAACTGGTCGCGTTGATGGGCGGAAAGATCGGCGTGCACAGCGAAGTCGATCGCGGCTCGACATTTTGGTTCGAGGTGCGGCTGCCGCCCACCGCGAACGGCAGCCAGACCCTGACGCGCTTGCCACGATTCAATCTCGTCGGCTTGCGCGCGCTGGTCGTCGACGACAACGCCAGCAATCGGCACATACTGCAACAACACCTGGAATCCTGGGGCGCGGAGGCGGCCGGCGCCGCCAGCGGCGCCGCAGCGCTGGCGCTGTTGAATGCCGGCGCGCAAACGCCCTTCGATCTGGTGCTGCTGGACGATCAGATGCCGGGCATGGACGGAATGCAGCTGGCGAGGCTCATCGTTGCGGATCCGCGCCGCGCGTCGTTGCGGCTGATTTTGTTGAGTACACGCGAAGACGCGGACGGGGAGAGCGGCGGGTCGGCATTGTTCGCTGCGATTCTTGCCAAGCCGCTGCGCCGCGCGCAGCTCTTTGCATGCGTGAGCCGCGCGATGACGATGCAGCCGGAGAGCGCTGCGGCAGCGGCAAGTCCCGGATCGACGCATAACAACGGGCCGCCGGCCGTGGTTGCGCCGAAAGTTCTGCTCGTCGAGGACAACGCGGTGAACCGCGAAGTCGCAGTCGGGATGCTGGAGAGCTTGGGTTGCACCACGGATACAGCGGCGAACGGCCGGCTTGCCATCGAAGCGATGAGTTGCTCGACCTACGACGTGGTACTGATGGACTGTCAGATGCCGGTGATGGACGGATTGACGGCGACCGAGGAAATACGGCGCCGTGAACAAAGCTCGGGCGCGCCGCATATCCCGATCGTCGCCTTGACGGCCAATGCCATGGAAGGAGACCGCGAGCGCTGCCTCGCGCGCGGCATGGATGACTTCCTCAGCAAGCCGTTCACGCGGCAGCAGCTGGCCACCCTGCTCAGGCGCTGGCTGGCGTTGCGCACCCTCCCCGAAACCGAACGCCACGATCTGTCGCAGGTGCCGCTCATCGACGCCGGCGTGTTGCGCGACATCGCCGCCCTCGGCAAGCCGGCGCTGCTCGACTCGATGATCGAATTCTACCTGCAGGAGTCGCCGCGCTTGCTCGCGACGATCGACAGTGCGGCCGCCGCTATGCGATTCGATGCCCTGTTGCAGGCCGTCCATTCGCTCAAATCCAGCACGGCGAATCTCGGCGGCAGTCGACTGGCGTTGGTTGCCAAGGAATGCGAGTCCCTGGTGCGCGAAGGCGCCATCACACAGGTCGCGTCGTTGGTGAGCCGGATTCACAGCGAGTAGCGGGATTTTTGCGCCGCGCTCCTCCAAGAACAGTCGCGAAGTGCAGCGTAACGGCGTGCCAGGCTTCGAACAAACATGAATACGACCGACTACAAGGGTATTGTTCCAGCCACCGTGCTCGTGGTCGACGACGATCCCGGTGCGCGGCTGTTGCTCGGGACCGCATTGGAGATAGCCGGCTTCGATGTCATCACCGCGGAGGACGGGTTGGCGGCGCTGCACCGGTTTCGTGAGCGTCCCGCGGACTGCGTGGTGCTCGATGTCGTGATGCCGGGAATGAACGGCTTCGACGTGTGCAGTGCGCTGCGTAGACTTCCGACCTGCGGTCACGTCCCCATCTTGATGCAAACCAGTCTCGATGACATGCAGTCGATCGGTCGCGCCTATGATGCAGGCGCCACGGACTTTTCATCCAAAGGCATCAACCCGATGTTGCTCGCGCAGCGCGTCAAATTCTTGGTGCGTGCCAAACAGACTCAGGACCAGCTGCGCGAGAGTGAGGCGCGGGTTCGATATCTGGCGTATTACGACCCGCTCACCGGATTGCCCAATCGCCAGCGGTTGCTGCAGATTTTGCAGCAGCAAGTCGAGTGGGCCACGCCGCGCCGACGTGGTATCGCCGTGCTGATGCTCGACGTCGACAATTTCTCGCGGATCAACGACACGCAGGGTCAGGCGGCGGGCGATGCCCTGCTGAAAGAAGTTGCCCATCGCCTGCAGTATTGCCTGCGCGACGCGCAGCGCATGCTGGAATCCGCCGCGGATTCGCTCGATACCAAGGATATCAACGATTGGGTGGCGCGCACCGGCGGCGACGAGTTTGCGCTGGCCCTGCCGGGCGCGGCCACCGCCGAAGCCGCGCAAGTCGTTGCGCGGCGTGTGCAGGCGGCATTGGCACGCCCGTTCATCTCGGCGCTGCAGGAATTCCCGTTATCCGCGAGCATGGGCATCAGCCTGTTTCCGGGCGATGCAACGACTGCCGAGAGTTTGGTCAAGCATGCCGACGCGGCCATGCATCACGGCAAGAAGTCGGGACGAGGAGGGGTCGAGTTCTTCAACAAGTCGATCAGCACGCAGGCGGCGCGGCACCTGTCGATGGAGGCGGATTTGCGCAAGGCTCTGGAGCGAGGCGAGTTCACCTTGCACTATCAACCACGGCTGGCACTGAAGGATCTGCGCGTCGAGGCGGTCGAGGCTCTGCTGCGCTGGAAGCATCCGCAGCGCGGATCCGTGGCCCCGGACGAATTCATCCCGCTGGCCGAGCAAAGCGGATTGATCACGGAAATCGGCGATTGGGTGCTGCGCGAAGCCTGTGCGCAGGTGCGGCGCTGGCGAGATGCCGGTGCGCCCGATTGGCAGGTCGCGGTGAACGTCTCCGGTGTGCAGTTTCGCGACGGCAGCCTGGTGACGCGCGTGTCGCGCGCAATTGATGCCGCCGCAATCGATTCGCGGATGCTCGAGCTCGAGTTCACCGAGGGTGCGTTGATCGAGTACTCGGCCGCGGTCAGCAAGGCGGTAAAGTCGCTGAAGGAATTGGGCGTGGCGACCGCGTTGGATGACTTCGGCACCGGCTACAGTTCGCTGTCCTACCTGCGGCATTTTCCTATCGACACACTCAAGATCGACCGCTCCTTCGTACGCGACATCGCCTCGAAAACCGGCGGCAATGCGCCGTTGGTCGACGCCATCATCGCCATGGCGAAGAGTCTGGGACTTGCGACCGTGGCCGAAGGCGTGGAATCGGAAGCCCAGTGGCGGTATCTGAAGACGCGGGAGGCGAACCAGGTGCAGGGATTCTTGTTCGCCCGTCCGATGGCAATCGCGGAGTTGCAGCGCTGGCATGCCGAATGGCTGCATTCCAAACAGTTAGCCGCTCTGAGCGCAGCCTAGGGTTTGTTATTCGTCCGGCGCCAGACGACTTCACTGCCGTTTTCATGACGCGCGAGCACGCGCGCCACGACGAACAATAGATCGGACAGGCGATTGAGATACTTGAGCGCCTCGGGCGACACGGTCGCGGTGCGCGCC
>CAYRAC010000070.1:0-11529 GCA_964422045.1 uncultured Steroidobacteraceae bacterium | reverse complement strand
CGCGTCGATGGCACGCCGGCTGACCTCGCGATCATGCTCGCCGCGGTCGTCGAGAGCACCATGCGGCGCGCAATCAAACCCGAGCTTCACGACGAATTTCTGCGCGAGGTCGCCAAGGTGGCCGAAGCGATGCGCTCGAACTAAAGGGAACGCGATCGCGGCGCTTGATGCAGCGCACACCCCACCGGGCGCCCCTTGAAAAATTGCGGCCACGCCCTATAGCAGCCGGGAACGGTAACCCTTAACCCAAACAGGAGGTTGAACCATGAACACGCGTAACGAGCCCTGGTCCGTACTCAGCCAGCTGCAAAGGCACCTCAATGAATATTTCGACCCTGATGGCGCAAACCATGCGAACGGCAGTTCCGCGGCCACGGCCGACTGGATACCGCCCGCCGATGTGGAGGAATACCAGGACCGCTTTGTACTCAAAATCGACATTCCCGGTGTCGACCCGAACGCAGTCGACATCACGCTCGAACAGGGGATCCTGTCGGTTTCCGGCAATCGCGCCAAGGAGCGCACGGAGAACGATGCCGTCCAGCGCGAACGCTCGGAGCGGGTCAGCGGGAGTTTTCATCGCCGTTTTGCGTTGCCGGAAACGGCAGACGCGAATGGCGTCCAGGCGGCCGGCAAGAACGGCGTGCTGCAGATCGTGATTCCGAAGCAGCCGAAAGCCCAGCCGAAGCGAATCAAGGTCGCGCTGGAAAACTAAGGTCCGCGAGTCTCCGGGGGGCGCACCCCCCCGGAAACTTAACCCCGCTACGGCGGCGGGGTCGTGCCCGGCGGAACAGTCGGATTGATATTCGGCGTGTTTGGCGGCGCAGGATTCGTGGGTGGCGTTGACGGCAATTCCGTTGGGTTCGGCGTCGACGGCGAGGTCGGCGGCGGCGGCGAATATTGGGTGCAGCCGGCCGCGATGGTGGTCAAGGCAACGGCGGCGAGAGTCAATCGTGGCGCATTCATCATGTCCCCCTTTTGGGCGTTGTGAATACCCTGCGCGCTCGACGATGCATTTGGCAGACGCGATTCTTGAGCAGTTTCGTAGGACAACAGGCATTGCGGCCTTAGGGAAAGATGAAGCGCGCCGCACAGCGCCGCAAGCCTGGCCCGGCCAACGGGCTCAGCGCGCGCCGGCCGGGGACGGTGCTGCGTTGATGAGCTCCTTGACTCGTTGCCCGGTGAGCTCCTGTTCGGCCACCAATCCGGCGCTGATGCGCTCGAGCGCAGCCCGGTTCGCGCTCAGGATTCCGAGTGTCGCGCGATAGGCATCGGCGAGCAGCTGCTCCGCTTCATGCTGCTGCTTGGGCGACGCCGCCGTGGTCCAGTACAGGCCGTGACTGGGACCTAAGCCCGAGGTGCAAACGACGTAAGTCGCGAGCCGGGTGGCCACCGCGAGATCACTGGTTTCAGCGCCGCCCGCGCCGCTGCTGACACCATCGGCGCCAAACACGAGTTCTTCGGCCGCTCGCCCCGCGAGCATGGTGCGCAGCCGCGCGTCGAGCTGTGCGCGGGTGAGCAGCATGCTGTCGCTCGGGATAGTGGCGGTGAAGCCGAGAGAACCGTCGGAACGCGGGATGATCGAGACGTAGGTGGGTGGCGCATTGCCTTTATCGCCGAGGTAGGCGCACAGCGCGTGGCCGGCCTCGTGAACGGCGACCCGCCGCATGTCATCAGCACTCAAACGGAACAGGCCATTGCGCTGTCGTGGCCGCCGCGTGACGGCCGCCGTCAAATCGGCCTGCGAAATCTTGCGACCTTCCTTGCGCGCGCGCCGCGCTGCGCCGCGTACGAAGAACTCCACGTCGGCGCCGGTCAGCCCGAAAGCGAGTTGTCCCAGCAGGTGTTCATCGATGTCCTCGCCGATAAGCGCATCCGCGCGATACGGCTTGAGATAGAACCCGAAAATCTGCTCAAGTGCCGCGACGCTGGGCAGCGGGATGCTGATCGTCTGGTCGAGCCGGCCGGCGCGGCGTAGCGCCGGATCGACCTTCGACACATGATTGGTGGCCGCAATGACGATGACCGGCTCTTCGGGATTCATCCCCTGCATCTGCTCGAGCAGGGCATTGATGATGTCGGTGAAGTAGCCGGCATTGTGGCCCGTCAGGAGTTCGCGGTTGCCGATGCTGTCGATTTCATCGATGAACAGAATGGCGGGTGCAAAGCGGCGCGCTTCATTGAAACTGTCGCGCATGGCGCGCAGATGCGCATCGAGCGACCCCATGCTCTGCCATTGAGTCGCGCTCGCCTGCACGAACTTCACGTCACATGCCTGCGCGATGGCCTTCACCAACGTCGTTTTGCCCGTGCCCGGCGCTCCAACCAACAGCAATCCGCGATCGACGGCGGACCAGGGAATCTTCCCGCTGCGTGCGGCCGCCACGTCGGCGATCAGGTCTTCGGCAACCTCGCGAGCTTCGCCCATTCCATGCAGTTCATCGAGACGCGGCGATTCGCCGGGCGACACCTCAGCCAAGCGCTCGTGGCTGCGCCCACGCAGATAGACGATGGTCTCCTCGATCGAGAGGCCCAAGCGAAGGGGTGCATGAAAATCCGTGTGCTGCAGGTAGCGCGGCCAGTCCGCGTTGGGCGCATCCCACCCCGGAGGCGCCGCGACGCCGAACACCCGCTTGAATATCCGCGGGAACAGCTTCCCATCGACGTGCGGCAGCGTGAGCACAAGATCCGCGACCTGCTGCAGGGCGCCCGGTACGTCTTTCACCTGTTCGCAGCCGATCAGAACCACGGCTGAATCCATCCCGAGCAGATGCGCGGTCCACTCCGCATCCCACAATTTGCGGTACGCGTGAAAAGAGATGAGGCGCAGTTTCTTCGAATCGCCGAGCGCCACGGTGCAACACCCGTCGTCGTGACTGGCAGCGTGAGCGCGTTCGATCTCGGCGCGCGAAAATAGCTTGCCATTCGCATTGATGATGCCGGCTGCGATGTCTTCGATGAACGGAATGTCCGACTCGATGATGATAACCGGCGTGAATTCCGTGACGAAACGAACCAGGGTCGCGATTGCGCCGGCAGCCTCCGACTTCGAATTGAATCGCTGCAATAAAGTGTGATTGAGCTTGGCCGCCGTGGCCTCGTTCAGCAGCACGGACACCATCGCCTCGGTCGCATCCCGATCGCTGCGCGACCGGGGTTCGATCGGCGCCGTCGGCGAGGACACATCCGGGATCGGGTCGCCGGGCTCCTCCGCGAGCTGCGGTCCGTCGGGATAGTCGAATCCGTCGAGCGACAGCAGGCTGGTGTCGTCCACCATTTGAACATCGCCGTCCCTTGCCACCACCAACGTGGTCTCGAACAGAGTTTGGCGATAAGCCATCGCGGCGGTCACCCGAAATCCGCCCTCTTCCTCGACCGCCGCGAACGGGCGTTCGACGATGACCTTGCGGGCCGCCTCGAGCTGCGGCGCGGTCGCGGTGGTTGCCGTCAAGCTGTCCGGCGCCTCGAGCAGATTGAACGAGCCGTCGGTGCCTTGCACGAAAAAGCAGAAGAACCGCACGTAATCAAGAACCTGGGCGGCCGTGACAACGATCGATTCGAGATAGTTCGCCTTATGTATCGGGGCCGACGAGCCGTCGAGCCACAGGCAATGATCGTCACTGAACAGCACGAAGGCGCGCTCGACGCCCTCGAGACCGGCGAGACGCAGGGTCACCAACTCGAGGTTTGGATAGAACGGCAAAGGCGCCCGGCGACAGTCGCTCAGTTCGACATTATGAAAAGTCGCCGGCGCCAGTGAGCGAAGCGAATCCGCAATGCGGCGCAGCTCGCTCTGGTCGCATGGCGTCCACGCGATATTCGGGCCGAGGCTTTGCTCCATAAGGGCGTACCGCGCTGTTCCCGTCGGGTTGCGGGTGGCGAGACCAAAGCATAAACTATTTAAATGCGTGGATAGTCAGGAGTTCTCATGGACAGTTCATCCAAAGAAAGTGTTCGTCCGGTCAAAGGCCTGCCGCTATTCATGGTCAATCACACCATCACCGACAGCAGCCAGGTATTTCCGCGCGCCGGAGTTGATTTCGTTTATGACGATAGCGCCCAGAAGGCGGTTTGGTCGAATCCCGACTCCACGAACAAGTGGACTCCCACTGCCTATAACGACACCCAGGTTGACGGGGTCGACTATATCGCGGCCAACTTTATAGCCGAATAACCGAGTTCAACTGCACCACGGGCGTGGCGCAGCGTCGCGCGAATCAATACCGTGGGTGTCGTTTTAATTGTCTCGAACACCGGCGACATTCATTGCGACTTCCTCGTCGATGCATGCGCCCGACAGCCTGTGGAGTGCTTCCGGCTGAACACGGACCAGTTCCGAAAGTCGGGCTTGCTCGATTGGCGCATCGATAGCGGCGACGGCCTCATCAAGATCGGCGAACGGGAGTGCCGTTTGCTCGACGTCAGTCTGTTGATTTATCGAAGACCCATTCCCGTCCACCAACTGCGCACGGACATCGAGCCGTGGATACGCCGGCTCCTTGATTCCGAGTGGAGTGCGATCGAGTGGGCACTGTCGCGGGCGGTCAATTGCCGCGTCATGAATGGACTCGCGGGTTCGGCTCTCGCCCAAAACAAGATTTTGCAACTGAAGGCCGCGCGCGATGCGGGCTTGAACGTTCCCGAAACTCTCATCAGCACCGACGCGCACGCGTTGCGCACCTTTGCGCGCGAGCAACGTTGCATCACCAAGGGTATCGTCAATGCCTTCCACTTGGACGGCAAGACTTTGCGCTCGGCCTTCACCTCCTTCGTCGAGCCGGGAACGCTCGACAACTTCGATCCGACCGGCTGCCCGACACTGCTGCAAAGAGCCATTGAGTCAGCCGCCATCTGGCGCATCGTGATGGTGGGCGGCAAGGCCTTGGGATTTCGTTTTCACGGCGAAGGACTCAAGCAAGTCGCGGATTCACGCCCCATCGAGCGCGCGCTCGAGGGGGCTTACCAAGACGTGCCGGCGGCGGTTGCGGCCAATCTCGCCGCCATGTGCAGCGCCCTGTCGATCGAATTCGCGTCCGCAGACTTCGTGGAAGACGCGCTCGGGCAGTTGTGGTTCTTGGACTTGAACCCGGAAGGGCAGTGGGCTTTTTTGGAGGACCGGTTCGGCGTGCGCATTTCCGATGAGATCGTGAGCTTGGCGCGGCGCGCCTAGCTCCCGGTGATGAGCCGAATACTGCCGCCAAATCGCAAATAGGCCCAAAACCAATTGGTGAGAGTCGCAACGCGATTTCTGACGTCCAACATGAATCCCACGTGCACCACGCCCCAGAGCCACCAAGCGGGCGCCCCCGACAGTTTGAAGATGCCAAAATCGGCGACTGCGGCTTTGCGGCCGATGGTCGCGAGGCTGCCGTAGTGCCGGTAGCGAAACGGCGGCAACGGGGTTTTCGCATCGATGAGCGCGCGAATTTGTTTGGCGACATACGTGCCTCCCTGCTTGGCTGCGGGCGCGAGACCCGGCACCAACTCCCCGTTCCAGGCTTGACTCGCGACGGTATCGCCAATCGCGAAGACTCCCGCGAGTCCTGGCACTCGCAGCCCCTCGTCCACGATCAAGCGGCCCGCTTTATCGGCGGGTACGTTCAACCACCGTGCGGCCGGTGAGGCCGAGACCCCCGCTGCCCAGAGCACCGTTCTCGCCTCGATGCGCGTCCCGTTGACGGCAACGCCCGCTGCATCGATGTGATCGACTCGGCCGCCGAGGTGGACTTGCACCCCGAGCTGTTCGAGCGAGCGCTGGGCGATGTTCGCGAGCCCTTCGGGAAAGCTCGGCAACAGGCGCGGCGCGGCTTGAACCAGGATGACGCGCGCCTTGGAAGGATCGAATGCGCGGAAGTCGTTGTCCAGTCCATAGCGCGCCAATTCGGCGATCGCGCCCGCGAGTTCAACGCCGGTGGGGCCACCGCCGACGATCAGGAACGTCAACAGGGCGCTGCGCTCCTCTTCACTTGACGTGGCCTCGGCGCGCTCGAAAGCGGTCAGAATTCGACGCCGAATCTCCAAGGCGTCTTCGATCCGCTTGAGCCCCGGGGCGAACGGCGACCAGTGGTCTTTACCGAAGTAGCTATGAGTGGCGCCGGTCGCCAAAACCAAATAGTCGTAGGGAATCTCACCGTCTTGCATCGACACCATGCGGCGCGTCGTGTCGACGCCGGTGACGGTGCCGAGCAACAGCCGCGTCGCCGGGGAGTTTCGAAACATCTGCCGCGCCGGGGTCGCAATGTCGCCCGGCGATAGCGCGGCTGTCGCGACCTGGTAAAGCAGGGGCTGGAAAAGATGATAATTGGTGCGATCGATCAGCGTCACGGCAACCGCCACGTCGCGCAGCGCCTGTGCGCATCGCAGCCCGCCAAATCCCGCACCGACGATGACGACCCGCGGGAGCCCGTCAACCGTCAGGCCGGGCGATCGATTGACCGGGGAGAAGCGCTCGCGCCAGCGCAGCACCGTGCGATCGAGCGACAGGTGTCCGCCGCCGTAAATCCCGAGAATCGCGAGACACATGAGCAGGTAAATGGAATCCGTCGCGCGCGGATCGACCACCGAATAGGCAACGAGGCTCACGAACAATACCGTCGCGATGTAGCGCGTGCCTGCGCCGATCACGAGCAGCGTGCCGCCCACCCACGCCGCGGTGAGCGGGATTCGCGTGGCTACATCGAGCGGCAACCAGCGCCCGATCGTCTCAAGATCCATTCGGTGGACACTGGCATACGCCGCCACCAGCATCGCCGTACCCAGCCAGATGCGCAACAAGGAGACATAGAGCGGCGTGCCATGGGCTCTTAGCCACGTCGACAACTTGATCATCGCCGGAACAAACGGCAGCGCGCTGTCGCCAAGGCCGCGGCGCAACAACTGATCGAGTGCGATCGGGCCTGCGCCATGGATCACGAACCAACTCGACAGGGCTATCCAAAATAATTGCGTATCGAACGGCTGATATAGAAGCTGGGTGACGCAGGACAGCGCCAGCAGCGGCAGCGCCGCATACCGAGTCATCAGACCGAGCGCGAGAAGCGCGGCGCAGAGGAGGTAGACCCCGGTACTGAAGATCGCCGCCGCAACCGGCGCCAGCAACGGAACCGGATTCTCCTGGCTCGCGAGCGCGAGTGTCGGCTGCCAATGCATGAGCTGCAGCACGCCGAACGAGAAGAAGAGTTTGGCAAGCCACACGCGGATCGCGAAGTCAATGTACGGCCACGCAAGCCCCGCGAACAGGGAAGACCAGAATTTCGTGACCGTGCGCGATGCGGCGGTGAGCTTCCTGTAGAGCGTGTGCATGCCAAGAAGACCGCAGTCCGACACGCTTTATTGCAACGACAAGCGTTCTCCGCCTGCGCCTTCAGTCAAGACCCGCGCGCCGCAGCGCCTCCGAATAGTGCTCCCGATCCGCGTCCAGTTTGATCGGCAGATGCGTCGCAATCCAGGCGAGCGATACATTGGGCTGAACTTGGCGCAGCGTTCTCAGCGCTTCGGCAGCGACTTCCGTCTGCCCCAGCATGCTCGCGGCCGCAGTCAAGACGCGGTGACCGCCGGAGAAATCCGCGCGGTGCCGGATCGACTCCCGCGACAGGCGCAGGGCCTCCTCGTAATCGCCTCCGACGAATCGGCAATAGGATGCGATGCCGCAATAGATGGCGGCATACGGATCGCGGGGACTCAAACGCAAGGCGCGGTGAGCGGCCAGATCGCCCTCTTGCCAGCGCCCGCAATAGGACAGCGCCAGGCCGTAATAGCCTTGAGCGAGCGAAAAATTCGGATTCAGCCGCAGCGCCAACTCGAATTCGGCCAGGGAGTCTTCGAAGCGCCGTGCGTATAAATAGACGCTGCCCAGCGCGAGATGCGCCCACGGGTCCTCGCTGTCGGCGCGCAGCGCCGCCATCGCGGCGCGCTCGGCGACGGGCGCTGCCGCCGTCAGTTCCTCCCAGCCCATGTGCGCGCTGAAGGAGTGGGTCGCGGCCAACACTCCGAGCGCCTGACCGTAGTTCGGATCGATCGCGATGGCCTTCTCGAGCAGCGCCTGCGCAACCACGGTGTCCTGCCGTGTGACGCGCCAGAAGTAGGAAAATGCACGCATCACCAGATCCCAGGCGTCCAGGCTTTCCGGCGCCTTGCGCGCGGCGCGAAAATTCTCGGCGGCGTAGATCTGCGGTTCGATCGCGGCGACGATGGCCTCCGTGATCTCATCCTGCACCGCAAATACATCGGCGAGACTGCGGTCGTAGCGCTCCGCCCACACGTGGCTGCCGGTGGCGGCATCGTTGAGCTGCGCGGTGATTCGCACCCGGTCGCCGCTCTTGCGAACGCTTCCCTCGACGACGTAGCCCACGCCGAGTTCATCCGCAACCTGTTTCATGTGAACCGCCCTGCCCTTGTAGACGAAGGAGGAATTGCGTGCGATCACGAAGAACCAGCGCAACTTCGACAACGCGGTGATGATGTCCTCGCTGATGCCGTCCGAGAAATAATCCTGTTGCGGATCGCCGCTCATATTCGTGAACGGCAGCACGGCGATGGCCGGTCGGTCGGACAGCGGCACGGATGCGCGCGCGGGGTCGCGGAGTTGCTCGAGCGGCGGCTCGAGCGCGCGGGTCGGCTCGCCGGCATGGGCTTGGGTGCGTACCTCGCCGACGAAGCGAAAACCCTTGCGTGCAATGGTACGGATCAGCTTCTGCTCCTCGCCGTTGTCGCCGATTGCGCGTCGTGCGGCGTTGATGCGGCTGGTCAAGGTCGAATCCGACACGACCCGCCCGGCCCAGACGGAGGCGATCAGATCTTCCTTGCTCAAGACGCGCTCCCGGTTCTGCAGCAGGTAGACCAGGAGGTCGAAAACCTGCGGTTCAACGGCAATGGATTCCGGCCCCCGGCGCAGTTCCCGCCGGTCGGTATCGAGCGAATGGTCGTCGAACAGAAAAAACACGTAGCCCCCCGACCCGGCTGCGCGGTCGTTCTCACGAAATAATCAGGCTGGCCTCAAGGACAAATCAAGCCGCCGGCAAGGTCTCTTGGCGGTGCCCCCGCTAGTCTAAGCGCCAATGAATCGCGATTCCCGCGATCCGAAGAACACGGGGAATGTCCATGAGCCAAGCGCAAGCGATCAGTCAACCCATCCGCCGGCCCATCGGCCGGATCATCGCATTTTCGTACGGTCTGCTATCTTACGCCGTATTTTTCGTGGCCTTTCTATACGCGGTCGGCTTCGTTTCGGGCCTGGTGGTGCCGAAAACCATCGACACGGGCGCCGCCGCACCGTTCGCGCAAGCGCTGCTCATCGACCTGTTGTTGATGTCCGCATTCGCCCTTCAGCACAGTGTCATGGCGCGCCAGCAGTTCAAGCAATGGTGGACACAATATGTGCCAAAATCGATCGAACGCAGTACCTATGTCCTGTTCGCGAGCCTGGTTCTACTGCTTCTGATCTGGCAGTGGCGGCCGATGCCTGCGATCGTCTGGCACATCGCGGCTCCCGACGCGGCGCGGCTGCTGCTGGGCATTGGGTTTGCAGGCTGGTTGATCGTGTTGAGCAGCACGTTTCTGATCAACCACTTCGAGCTGTTCGGCCTGCACCAGGTCACAAATAATCTCACAGGCCAACCGATGCCGACGCCGCGCTTCCGCACGCCGCTGTACTACCAGTTCGTGCGACATCCGATCTACCTCGGTTTCATCATCGCGTTTTGGGCAGCGCCGACCATGACGGTGGGTCACCTGGTGTTCGCCGCGGTCACGACGGCTTACATCCTCGTGGGGATTTTGTTGGAGGAGCGGGACCTCATCGACTTGTTCGGCGATGACTATCGCCGCTACAAACAGCGTGTTGCGATGCTCGTGCCTTGGCGCAAGTCGGCCCGTGGCGAGAGGACTTGACGGCACGCTGGCATCCTGCGGCGGCGCAACGAGCCGCCGCACGGGTCGCTCGGACGACCCAGGCGTACTTTAAGTTTGCGGCGCGTTGTTTCATTCGTGAACCAACGCCACATCCGGTGACAGGACCCCGAATAGACTCAGCCCCTCCGCTACGCTTTGGGATTGATGGGTATGCCGTATCTAGACGCCGCGATGGCCGCGCTGCTGGCAGCGTTCCTGGGTTCCAAAGTCCTGGTGTCGCTGAATAGACACAGTAAACGCGCGCGCGTGGAGAGCCAACTGCACGAGTTCATCCGGCAATATCTGAGTAAGGATGCGAACAACGACACTTTGTATTTCAAGGAAACGAAACAGCTGTTGATGTTGGACTGGTTGGATGTCAACGCAAAGTACACGAGAGTCGATTTCTGCCAATACTTCGACGTCTTGATTGACCGGTACTGTGAAAGTCTCGCCAATACCGAATATCTCAAGCGTCGTGAGATGAAAGCCGCCAATGAGGCGTTTGTGCACGGGCGTAGGTCTCTGGGCTAAGCGTCGGGAATTGAGCGGAGCATCGTTCGAGCGGCGTCCGTCGAGTGTGCATCGGTTCCGAGTCCATTGCCAAAGCACTGGATGGCCCGCTCCAACAGTGGTTTCGCCACCTCATCCCCCTCTGGAACCACGCTCGCTGCTACAGACGCATGCCCGCCAATTGGAAAATGACTGAGAGTTGACTCCGCGATTTGATGGCTCTAGGCTCCCGATAGCCGGGCTAGCCGCCTCTGAGCGATCGCGTAGACTCCTCGCTCAATAATTTGGGAGACGGAAAATGAAGATCAGTCGTGTGTTGCGAGCAGTCATTTTCATTGTCCCGGTGTTGGGGGCGAGCGCGGCGCACGCAAATCTGCTGACTAACGGAAGTTTTGAAGACACCACCAACTTCGTTAACGTGAGCAACGACACGGATAACCTCGCTGTCGGATCCACGGCTATGACTGGCTGGACGGTAACAGGCAGCGAATCTCTGGCTTGGATCGGGCCGACCAATCCGTTTGGACTTACCGCCCCGGCGAGCGGCGGGATGTACTTCCTCGACCTCACTGATTACAACGCAGGTGCGCCATTCAGCGGCGTTTCTCAGAACATTGCGACCACCGCGGGGGCGACTTATTCGTTGACGTTTGAGCTCGGTAGTTCGCCGGCATATGGTCTGCAGGACGGAGTCACCGCCAGCGCGGGCTCACACTCGCAAATATTTACAACCACCAACAGTGGAAGCCAAACCAACCTTTGGCAAACTGAAAGCCTTAGCTTTACGGCCAGCGGAACCTCTACGACTATTTCCATTGTCGGAAATTCAGGCTCGAACTACATCGGGTTGGATAATGTGGGTGTCGTGCAAACCGCCGTTCCGCTGCCTGCAACCGCGTATCTGATGCTGAGCGGGCTGCTTGGGGTCGGCGCAATGGCTCGCCGGCGTCGCGCGGTTTAATTTCACAAACTACTGACCCATCGGTTTTACTGCCGGATTGTGCCCTAGATCCATTAGCATGCGCGTTAGTAGGTAGACGCGCGGCGCAATGCTGGTGAGATCGGCGTAATCGTCAACGCTGTGAGCCCCGCCGCCCCGCATGCCAAAACCATCTATCGACGGCGTTC
>CAYRAC010000069.1:0-11662 GCA_964422045.1 uncultured Steroidobacteraceae bacterium | reverse complement strand
TGATGTATCCTCGGAAGCCTTCGTCGAGCGCGTGGCGCAATGGATCGCGCAGGAGTTTGGCGCGGCCGACGGCCTGGTCAACAATGCGGGTATCAGGCTGATTGCGCCAGCGGAAGCGACCAGCGCCGTCCAATGGCAACGCGTTTTGAACGTCAATCTGTTCGCGCCGTTCTTGTTGTGCCGTTATTTGGGAGTTCAGATGCTGGCACGGGGTCAGGGCAGCATCGTGAACGTCGCCTCGGTCGCCGGCCTCGCGGGCGTGAGTCACCGCAGTGCCTACAATGCGTCGAAGCACGGTTTGATCGGCTTGACCAAGACGCTCGCCGCTGAATGGGGCGGCCGCGGCGTGCGTGTCAACGCCGTGTGTCCCGGGTGGATCAAAACCGAGATGGACGTCGCGGATCAAGGAAGCGGTGCCTATTCGGACGCTGATATCGTCAATCGCGTACCCATGGCGCGCTTTGCCCGCGCCGCGGACGTGGCGGAGGCGATCGCTTTTCTCCTGAACGACGAGCGCAGCGGATTCATCAATGGAGTCAGCCTGCCGGTGGATGGCGGCTGGATTGCCGACGCCAGCTGGGACAGCTTGCGAATGCGCACTCGGATTTGAACCGTGTGGCTGCAGCACACCAGTCTGAACGAACGCCGCGCCATGGTGGCGGCCTATGCCGGCTACGGCCTCGATGGCTTCGATCTCATGATCTATACCTTCATCATTCCGACGCTGATCGCACTTTGGGGAATCAGCAATGCGCAGGCGGGCTACATCGCCAGCGCCACCTTGGTCACGTCGGCCATCGGCGGCTGGGCTGCCGGGATCCTGGCCGATCGATATGGCCGCGTGCGCGTGCTGCAACTCACGGTGCTCTGGTTCGCGGCGTTCACCTTTCTTAGCGGTTTCACCCACTCTTATCACCAACTACTCCTCACGCGCGCGCTGCAGGGATTTGGGTTCGGCGGTGAATGGTCCGTGGGTTCCGTCCTGGTCTCGGAAACCATCGAGGCGCGTAATCGCGGCAAGGCGGCGGGTGTCGTGCAAAGCAGCTGGTCAATTGGCTGGGCGTTGGCGGCCTTCGCGTATTGGGCCGCGAGTACGCTGCTGCCGACTGCACTCGGCTGGCGGGTGTTGTTTTGGGTTGGCCTGCTGCCAGCCGTGTTGATCGTTTATATTCGGCGCAACGTCGAAGAGCCGCCGGTCTATCAAGCCACCCGCGCCAGGTGTGCGCGCGGGCTCCGCAAGGCGGGAAATTTCCTGGATATTTTCCGCCCGCCGCTGCTCGGCAATACGCTGTTGGCAACCTCGCTCGCGAGCGGCATGCTCGGCGCCTACTATTCGGTGACTACGTGGCTGTCGACATTCCTCGAGACCGAACGTCATCTGTCGGTCACCGGTAGAACCGGCTATCTGCTGACGTTGATTGCGGGTTCGCTGGCCGGCTACTTGACGAGCGCCTGGTTGTCGGACGCAGTGGGGCGGCGCCGGGGATTCATGTTATTTGCAATTTGTGGCGCGTTACTGGTTCTCGCCTATACGCGCATGCCGGTCAGCGGCGGGATGTTGTTGATCGGCTTTCCGTTGGGCTTCTTCGTCCTCGGCATATTCTCCGGCATGGGCGCCTGCTTCAGCGAATTGCTGCCGAACGCCGTGCGCGCCTCGGGTCAGGGATTTTGCTACAGCGCGGGGCGCGCCATCGGGGCCGCGTGCCCGGCATTGATCGGTGTGTGGAGCACGCATGTGCGATTGGGCGAATCGATCGGCGCCATGACGCTCGGCTGCTATACCGTGGTCGTGATATCCGCATGGGCGCTGCCGGAGACGCGCGGCCGGGTACTCAACGTCGAGGCCGGTGCCTCGGCCTAGCGCATGGACTCACGTTGGCAGTTCTGGGTCGATCGCGGCGGCACCTTCACCGACGTGGTCGGATGCGCGCCCGATGGTGGACTGCACACGTACAAGCTATTGTCGGAGAACCCGGCGCAATACACCGACGCCGCGGTCGAGGGCATTCGCCGGCTGTTGGGACTTAACCCCGAGGAACCGATCACGGCCGAGCGTGTGGCTTGCGTGAAAATGGGCACCACCGTCGCCACCAATGCGCTACTCGAACGTAGCGGCGAGCGAACCCTGTTGATCATCACGCGCGGCTTTCGCGATGCGCTGCGGATTGCGACCCAGGCGCGGCCGCGGTTGTTCGACCGGCACATCGTTTTGCCCGAACTCTTGTACGAGCGCGTGATCGAAGCGGCAGAACGCATCAGCGCCCACGGCGAGATCATCGAGCCGCTGGACGAATCGGCACTGATGGCGCAGCTGCGCTGCGCGTTCGCCGACGGTTTGCGTTCTTGCGCGATTGTGTTTCTTCACGGCCATCGTTATGTGGCGCACGAGCGCGCCGCCGAAACTCTGGCCCGGCAAATTGGATTCACGCAGATCTCGGTGTCGCATCGCGTGAGCCCGCTGATGAAGCTCGTTGCCCGCGGCGATACCACCGTCGTGGATGCCTACCTGTCGCCAATCCTGCGCCGCTACGTGGATCGCGTGGCGCAACTGATGCCCGGCGTAGCGCTTTTCTTCATGCAGAGCTCGGGCGGCCTTACTCGAGCGAATCATTTCCAAGGCAAGGATGCGATCTTGTCGGGGCCGGCCGGCGGCATTGTCGGCATGGTGCGCACCGCACAGGCGGCCGGGCATGCCAAACTCATCGGCTTCGACATGGGCGGGACCTCGACCGACGTCAGTCATTTCGCGGGCGAGTATGAGCGAGCCTTCGACACGCAGGTGGGCGGAGTCCGGGTCCGCGCGCCGATGATGAGCATTCACAGTATCGCGGCCGGCGGCGGTTCCATCATTCGTTTCGACGGTGCGCGTCTGCGGGTGGGACCCGAATCTGCGGGAGCCCGGCCCGGGCCTGCGAGCTATCGGCGCGGCGGACCCCTCACCATCACGGACGCAAACGTTCTGCTCGGGAGGATCCAGGCGCAATACTTCCCGTGGGTGCTCGGCCTGCGCGGCGATGAACCATTGGATACCGAGGTCGTCGCACGGCGCTTCGCCGAATTGGCGCGAGCCATGTCGACTGCCGATGCCCCCATCAGCGCCGAACAGGCGGCGGAGGGCGCTCTGCGCATCGCCGTCGGCAGTATGGCCAACGCGGTGAAACGGATCTCGGTGATGCGCGGCCACGATGTGAGCGGCTACACCTTGCAATGCTTCGGTGGGGCGGCGGGACAACACGCCTGTCAGGTGGCTGATGCGCTCGGGATGAAACGAGTGTTCATCCATCCCTTGGCCGGCGTGCTATCCGCGTACGGGATGGGACTCGCGGACCAGAGTGCCATGCGGCAGGGCGCAGTGGAGCGCGAGTTGGACGAGGCGGGCGTGCGCGATGCGCGACTGTGCGTCGCGGCTCTGCGGGTACAGGCTGAGACTGAACTCAAGGCACAAGGCATCGATGCGGCGGCGGCCTCTGCGCTCATCAGCGTCGCCCGCGTGCACATCCGCTACCAAGGTACCGATACGACCTTGGATTGCGAGCTGCCGCTGAACAATACTGCGAGCGAGGCCGTAGCCGCAATCCGCGGCGATTTTGAAAATGGTTATCGCCGCCGCTTCGCCTTCTTGATGCCGGATCACGCAATATTCATCGAATCGGCATCGGTGGAGTGCATAGCGCCCGGCATCGGCGTACCGAGCGCCGCGGCGTCGCGCGCGGCCACCGCCGATGCGGCGAGCGAGTTCGCTGCAAGCGCGGATGCGACGGTCAGCATGTATTGTCTGGCCGACGATGCGCCCGCGGGCCGGCGTGACGCCGGACTTTATCGGGTCGAGGCGTTGCGCAGCGGTGCGGTGATCGACGGTCCTGCAGTGCTCGCCGAGCGCAATGCGACCACGATTGTCGAACCGGGCTGGCGGGTGACGGTGAGCGCCGCTGGCTGCCTCGACATGCAGCGTGTCCGCGCGCGCGCTGCGCGCCACGCGCCCGGTACCCGCGTCGACCCGGTGAGGCTCGAGCTCTTCAACAACCTGTTCATGAACATTGCCGAGCAAATGGGCTTGCGCCTGCAGAACACGGCGTTTTCGGTGAACATCAAGGAACGATTGGATTTCAGTTGCGCCCTGTTCGACGCCGAGGGTTCGTTGATCGCCAACGCGCCGCACATGCCCGTGCATTTAGGCTCGATGAGCGAGTCGATCCGCACGGTGATCGCGCAAAACCCCGCGATGCAGCCCGGCGACGTCTATGTCTTGAACGATCCCTACCATGGCGGCACCCATCTGCCGGACGTGACGGTGGTGACTCCGGTCTATCTCGATGCCGCCGACCTCGTGCCGGGATTCTTCGTGGCCTCGCGCGGCCATCACGCCGACATCGGCGGAACCACCCCGGGCTCGATGCCGCCGTTCTCGACCAGCCTCGCCGAGGAGGGAGTGCTGATCGACAATTTCAAGCTGGTCGAGCGCGGTGCGTGGCGCGAGGCTGCACTGCGGGAATTACTGGCGGCAGGGCCTCATCCGTCACGCAACATCACGCAGAATCTTGCCGATCTGCGCGCGCAAATCGCGGCGAATGAGAAAGGTGCGCAGGAACTCAAGTCGACGGTCGCCCAGTATGGCCGCCCGACCGTGGTCGCCTACATGCGGCACGTACAGGACAACGCCGAGGAATCGGTGCGCCGCGTGATCACGGCGCTCAAGGACGGCGAGTTCTTGTTGCCGCTCGACAACGGGGCCAACATCCGCTTAAGTGTTCGCGTCGACGCGCTACGACGCAGCGCCTGCGTCGATTTCACCGGCACCAGCGCTCAGTTGCCGAACAATTTTAACGCGCCACGGGCGATCACCACCGCCGCCGTCCTGTATGTGTTCCGCACGCTGGTGGATGATGACATTCCGCTCAATGCGGGATGTCTCAAGCCATTACAGATCATCCTGCCCGAGGGCTGCATGTTGAATCCGCGGGCTCCGGCCGCGGTGGTCGCCGGCAACGTCGAAACCTCGACCTGTGTGACGAACGCCTTGTTCGGCGCGCTGCGCGTGATGGCGGCGAGTCAATGCACGATGAACAATTTTACCTTCGGCAATGCTCGGCATCAGTACTACGAGACCATCGCCGGCGGCTCCGGCGCGGGACCTGAATTCGACGGTGCCAGCGTGGTCCAGACACATATGACCAACTCGCGCCTGACGGACCCGGAGGTGCTGGAGTCTCGCTTCCCGGTACGCCTCGAGTCCTATGAGATTCGGGCGGGCTCGGGGGGGCGGGGGCGCTGGCGAGGCGGCAACGGTGGAGTGCGGCGAATCCGCTTCCTGGAGCCGATGACGGCATCGATCTTGAGCAACGGCCGGCGTCACGGTGCGTTCGGCATGAGCGGCGGAGAGCCCGGCGCCGTGGGCGAGAATTGGATCGAGCGTCGGGACGGTCGCATCGAGCGCCTGGAGCATATCGGTCAGGCCGACATGCAGGCGGGCGATTTATTTGTTATCTCTACGCCCGGCGGCGGCGGTTATGGGCCGATTTCTCAGCATAATTTACATAAGTAAATGTTAGTAAGTTATTGAAATAGCGAATTTATTGTGAAAATAGAAATAGTTGAGGTTGGTCCGCGCGACGGCCTGCAGAACGAGTCGGTGCTGTTCAGCACCCCGCAAAAGCTCGAGCTGATCGGCCGCGCGCTCGATGCGGGCGTGCGCCGAATCGAGGCGGCGAGTTTCGTCAACCCGAAACTGGTACCGCAAATGGCGGATGCCGAAGCCGTATCGGCGGGATTACCGCGCCGCGAGGGTGTGGTATTCATCGGCCTGGTGCTGAACAAACGTGGTGCGTTGCGCGCCATTGAGTCGGGCATGGACGAACTCGGCGCGGTGTGCGCGGCGTCCGATGGGTTTGCGACTCGCAATCAAGGCATGACTTCCGACGCGTCGCTCGCGATGTGTTGCGATGTGGTGCGCTTGGCGCGCGCGCACTCGCGCCGAGCGCAAATCACCATTTCGACCGCGTTTGGCTGTCCATTTGACGGTGAAGTGGATCCGTCGCGGGTGGTGGAGATGGCGCGCACTGCGGCGCAGGCAGGCCCGGTGGAGGTCGCGGTAGCGGACACGATCGGCGTCGCAAGTCCCGGAGAGGTATCGACACTCATCGCGCGCGTGGCCGCGGCCATCAAGCCGCTGCCGGTGCGCGCGCACTTTCACAATACCCGAAACACAGGCCTTGCCAATGTCTGGGCCGCGGTCCAAGCCGGCGTAACCACCATCGATGCGTCGTTGGGCGGAATCGGTGGCTGTCCGTTTGCGCCGCGCGCCACCGGCAATGTGCCCACCGAGGATGTGGCCTACATGCTGAGTCGATCAGGCTACGACACGGGATTGGATTTAGAGCGCCTCATCGGCTCGGCGCGCTGGCTTGCCGCTGCGATGGGGCGCGATGTTCCCGGTATGCTGAGCCGCGCCGGCGCATTTCCATTTCGATTGCCGGAGTCCTTCTCATGAGCCAAGCCGCTTCGCCGACCGTCCGTCTCGAGATCCGCGAGCACATTGCTCATCTGACGTTGGCGCGGCCCGAAGCTGCAAACACGATGAACCTGCAATTTGGCCGCGAGTTCTTTGCCGCGGTACGCGCCATCGAAGGCGCCGTTCAAGTGCGTGCGGTCATCTTGACCGGTGAGGGAAAGAACTTCTGTTTCGGCGGCGACCTGAAAGGAATGATCGCCTCGGGCGCCGATGTCGGCGCGTATTTGACCGAACTCACGACGGACTTGCACGCAGGTATCGCGCTGCTGGTTCGACTGGATGCCCCGGTGATCGCGGCGGTCAACGGCACCGCGGCGGGGGCGGGTCTTGGCCTGGTATTGGCCGCGGACCTCGCAATCGCGGCGCGCTCGGAGAAGTTTGCGCCCGCCTACACGGGCGTCGGTCTCACACCGGATGCCGGCTGCACGTTTTTGCTGCCGTTCGCGGTGGGTCACAAACGGGCGATGGACCTGTTCTTGACCAATCGAGTGCTCGATGCACAACAGGCGCTCGACTGGGGAATCATCAACCGGGTGGTCGACGATGAGAGTCTCGCGGAGGCGGCGGCCGCTCTCGCCACGCGCCTCGCTGCCGGACCGCGCGGCGCCTTCGGGGCGGTCAAACGACTCGTGGCGGAAGCGCAGCCGGGCTTTGTGGCCCAGCTCGCGCGCGAGAGCGCCTCAATTTCATCGCGAGGCTCGAGTGCGGAGGGCCGCGAGGGGATCAGCGCATTTCTCGACAAGCGCGCGCCGCAGTTTCCGTGATTCAGCCGTCGCCGTGAAATTCGCATTGGGTTCGATCGTCGGGTTGCTCGCCCTCGTGCCGCTCCCTGGTTTCGCGGACGCGCCCGGGCCCCCGCAATCCTACGCCATCGATCAGACGCGCTATTTCGCGACTCCCGAGATCGAGTCTGCCGAATTTAAGCAGCGTATGGAGGAGGCCGCAGCGTTTGCCGAGGTCGCCCCGGATGATCCGATCGCCCTGGCGGCATATCTCAAGCACGCTGAATCTCTGCTCGCGCAACTCGAGCGCCACAATGCGTATCTGCACCTACGGGCATCCCGAGATATCGAGGACCGGGCGGATGCCGACGCGGCTGACCGAACCAGCGACGCGATGGACACTCTGGTGGACACGGTGGGCGCTGCGCTGCGCACGCTCGGCAGCGCCGCGTTCGCGAAGGACGTTGAAACGAATCCGGATTTGAGCCGATACGCCTACCTGCTGGCGCGCGCCGAACGAACCCGCCCGCACGAGCTTCCGCAGGATCAAGCGCGGATACTGCATGAGCTTGCCGATCCCGCCGCCGCCAATTCCTGGACCCTCTATCAGCAGACGGTGCGCAGCACGCCGTTCAAGAAGATTGTGTCCGCCGAGGGTGAACTCGACGTCAAAAAAGACGCGCGGCTGCTGGCCCAGAACCCGGACCGATCGGTCCGCCAGGCCGCGTGGGCTGCGCGATGGGATGGTTACGTGTCGCGGGCGGACATTTACGCCAATATCCTGTTCGGTATCGTGCGGATGAACGACCGCGTGGCGCGTCTGCAGCACTTCCCCGATGCGCCGAGCAAAGTGTATTTTTCCCGCGACCTCGATCGCAAGGACGTCGAGCAAGCTCTGGCGCGCATCGAGAAGCGCGCCGATCTGCTGCAAAGCTATCAGCGCTCGCGGGCGCGGCACATCGCGGCCGTTGCCGGCATCACCGACGTGCATCCCTGGGACTGGTCGGTGCCGATGCCCGGCTTCAGCGTTCCGCGGCTCACCCTCGAGGAGACTCGCGCAGAAGTGATCGGCGCGCTGGCTCCGCTCGGGGCGGATTACGTGGAACATTTACGGCAACTGCTTGATCCTGCCAATGGGCGCATGGATGTCGCCGCGCAGGTGGGGAAGCGCACCAATGCGGGCTTCTCGATTGGGGCGCCGGGCGTGGCGTCGGGGTTGTTCGTGGAGAGCTACGGGCCCGGCCTACTCGGGGACACGCGTGTCGTCATCCACGAAGGCGGCCATGCCGTTCACAAACAGCTGATGAGTGAGAGCGGCGTGTCGCCCTTCTATACCCGCGGCCCGAACTGGATGTTCGAAGCATTCGCCATTTTGAATGAGTTTCTGCTGTACGATCACCTGTATCAGAGCAGCGCGGATCCCAAGGCGCGGGTGTACTACCTCGAAGCGCTCATCGACAACATGGCATTTCAGCTCTTCACGTCGGCGGAGGAAGCCAGCCTCGAGCAAGCCGTGTATGACGGCGTGGTGGCAGGCCGCATTCGTAACAGCGCCGACCTCGATGCGCTCAGCTTGTCGATCTGGCGCAAGTACGAAATCTGGCCGGCGACCGAGCCGCAGTTCGGCCACATGTGGGCGACCAAGAGCCTGATGTTCGAGGACCCTCTGTACCTCGTGAACTATCTGTACGCGGGGCTGTTAGCGACCAAAATGTTCGACCTGGTGGAGCGCGAGCCGGAGGCTTTTCAAAAGCGCTATGCGGATCTGCTGCGCGAGGGTTTCTACGCCCCGCCCGAGGACCTGCTGCGCAGTGTGTTTGGCCGCTCTTTATCGCAGCACGAGCTGGTCGATGACGGGCTGAATATCTTGAGACGGCGGATGGATGCGCTGGCGGCGGCTTACAAGGGCCTCGACGGCAGTCACCATCAGTGAAAGTGCATATAAAATAGTGGGTTATCATATATAGTTGATGTGATTTGAGCTAGCTTCGTGTTGCAAATTCGCTCAATGGCGGCGGCGTATTCGGGCATTTGTTTCGCTGCTTGGGTTCTCTAATATAAATCGCTGAATTCACAGAGGCAGATCCTTATGAGCGCCGTATCCATCGCTGCCAAGCCGATCTATCAGCCCGCGCACAAGGTTCGATTCGTCACGGCCACCTCGCTGTTCGACGGACATGATGCCTCCGTCAACATCATGCGGCGGGTGCTGCAAGCCTCGGGGGCCGAGGTCATCCATCTGGGGCACAACCGCTCGGTGCAGGAGATCGTCAACGCCGCCGTGCAGGAAGACGTGCAAGGTGTCGCCATCACCTCGTATCAAGGCGGTCACGTCGAGTTCTTCAAGTACATGATGGATCTGCTACGGCAGAACGGCGGCGATAACATCAAGGTGTTCGGCGGCGGCGGCGGCGTCATTGTGCCGGCGGAGATTCGCGAACTGATGGCCTATGGGGTGACACGCCTGTATTCGCCCGAAGATGGCGCCAAGTTGGGATTGCAGGGGATGATCGACGATGTCATTCGCAGCAGCGACTACGATCTCGGGGCGCTGGCGCCGGCCGAAGGCGAGGCCATGCAGGAATTGCGCTCAGGGAGTCGGCGGCAGCTGGCGCGGGTCATCACCGCCGTGGAAAATCGCCTATATTCCATGCGCGTGCGCCAGTCGCTGCTGCAGGCCGCGGCCGCCATCAAAACGCCGATTTTGGGGATCACCGGCACCGGCGGTGCCGGCAAGTCGTCGCTGACGGATGAGTTGATTCTGCGCCTGCGCCTCGACCAGCAAGACCGGCTGCGCGTCGCCATCATCTCCATCGATCCGTCGCGCAAGCGCACCGGCGGCGCGCTGCTCGGCGATCGTATTCGCATGAATGCGATCGAGTCGGACAAGATATTCATGCGCTCGCTGGCCACGCGCGACACCGGCACCGAGATATCGGCCGCGCTGCCCGAAGTGCTGGCGTGCTGCAAGATCTCAGGCTTCGACCTCATCATCGTGGAGACTTCCGGTATCGGGCAGGGCGAGTCCGCCATCGTTCCGCTGGTGGATCTGTCGGTGTATGTGATGACGCCGGAATTCGGCGCGGCGTCGCAATTGGAAAAGATCGACATGCTCGATTTCGCGGATTTCGTCGCCATCAACAAATTCGACCGCAAGGGCTCCGAAGACGCGCTGCGCGACGTGCGCAAACAATATCAACGCAATCACGAATGGTTTACGCGCGACCCGGCGACCATGCCTGTATATGGCACCATGGCCTCGCGCTTCAACGACGACGGCGTCACCGCGCTCTATCAAGCCATCCTGCCGCGCCTGCAGGAGAAGGGGCTCAAGCTCGGCAGCGGTAAGTTGCCGCAGGCAAACGTCAAAGCCTCCTCGCGCGGCCGCGCCATCGTACCGCCGGAGCGCGTGCGCTATCTGGCGGAAATTGCCGAGCTGCTGCGCGAATTTCATCGCTCGGTGGACGTTGAATCGCGCATTGCGCGCGAGCGGCAGTCGTTGCGCACGGCCAAGGCCTTGTTCGCCGCATCCGGCCGCAGCCTGGTCGGCTTCGATGAATTGATCGATGCCAAAAGCGCTGAACTTAAGCCCGCTTGCCAGAAACTGCTGCAGCTGTGGCCTAAGACGCAGGAGCTGTACGCACAGAGCGAGTATGTCGTGAAGATTCGCGACAAGGAGATCCGCACGCAACTCATCACCGAGTCGCTCTCGGGCACCAAGATCCGCAAGGTGTCGCTGCCGCGCTTCGCGGACGAGGGTGAAATCCTGCGCTTCCTGTTGAAGGAGAATCTGCCCGGCTCCTACCCCTTCACGGCCGGCGTATTTGCCTTCAAGCGCGAGGGCGAGGATCCGACGCGCATGTTCGCGGGCGAGGGCGATGCTTTTCGCACCAATGCGCGCTTCAAGCGCGTCTCGGAAGGCATGCCGGCGCACCGCTTGTCCACCGCCTTCGATTCGGTGACCTTGTACGGTTGGGACCCGGATTTGCGGCCCGACATCTACGGCAAGGTCGGCAATTCCGGGGTATCCATTGCGACGTTGGACGACATGAAGGTGCTGTATTCCGGCTTCGACCTGTGTTCGCCGACCACCTCGGTGTCGATGACCATCAACGGACCGGCGCCGATGCTGCTGGCCATGTTCATGAACACCGCCATCGATCAGCAGCTGGAGAAGTTCCAGCAGCAAAACGGCCGCGAGCCAACCGCCGACGAACAACAGAAGATCAAGGCGTGGACGCTGTCGACCGTGCGCGGCACCGTTCAGGCGGACATCCTGAAGGAGGACCAGGGGCAGAACACCTATATTTTCTCCACCGAATTCGCCCTGAAGATGATGGGCGACATGCAGGAATATTTCGTGCACCACAAGGTGCAAAATTTCTACTCGGTTTCGATTTCCGGCTATCACATTGCCGAGGCCGGTGCGAAC
>CAYRAC010000068.1:0-11668 GCA_964422045.1 uncultured Steroidobacteraceae bacterium | reverse complement strand
AAACGCGGTACGGCCTTCAAGTTGTCGCGTATCGCGCCAAAAGCGACGTGACTGGTGCCGCTTACCCCCGTTTCTGTGGCATAGGCAATGTCCTTCGACTAACAATCGCTAAATAAGTTGCTTAAGTATGGCCGCGCGTCAGCCAGCGACGGGCAGACTGGGAGCAATACTTCGACCAGCTCGGCGAGTATCTGAACACTGTCGAAAAGGGCGGAGGAATTCATGGCAAAGACAAGTAGCAGCCCGCGCTCGGTGGTGCACGCGACGTTCCGCAGCGAACGGACCTACCCGGTTTCTGCGGCTCAGGTGTTCAAAGCGCTGGCCGATCCGGCAGCCAAGGCGAAGTGGTTCACGGGTGGCGACGGCTACACGCTGCTGGCGCGCGAGATGGATGTGCGGCCCGGAGGCCGCGAGCACGTGAAGGGGCGCCTCCAGACTGGCGTCGTGACGACGTTCGATGCCACTTACCATGATGTCGTGGTGGACCAACGGATCGTCTATTCCTACGAGATGCACTTGGACGATCGTAAAATCTCGGTTTCTCTGGCCACGTTGGAACTTAAACCGCAGGGCAGCGCTACCCGCCTTGTGATGACCGAGCAGGGAGCGTTCCTCGATGGCTATGACGATGCCGGATCTCGCGAGCATGGCTCCAATTATCTGCTCGACACGCTGGGAGAATCGCTCCACATGCCGGGCACTGTATGAATTCGCGGTTTTGATCCCAAATGGGTTTTAACGGAAATTAGTATGTCCTTGACGCTCTACGCTCACCCGTTCGCCGCCTATTGCTGGAAAGTGTTGATCGCCTTGTATGAGAATGCGACGCCGTTTCGCTATCGATTGGTCGAGGACGCCGCGGGCTGGGCGGAATTGGCGACGCTTTGGCCGATCAAGAAATTTCCGGTGCTGCGCGACGGCGACGCAACGATTGTCGAATCCAGCATCATTGTTGAATACTTGATGCATCGCTATCCCGGAACGGCGCGAATGATTCCGGTGGATGACGAAGCAGCGCTCGCGGTGCGTTTCATGGATCGGTTTTTCGATAACTACATCATGACGCCGATGCAAACACTGGTCGCGGATCGAATGCGAACGGACACCGAGCGCGATACCAAAGGCGTCGCGGATGCCCGGAAAATGCTGGATGTCGCGTATGGCTGGCTCGAGGAGAAGCTGGTGCCCGACTCTTGGGCATGCGGTGACTCCTTCTCGTTGGCGGATTGTTCCGCGGCGCCATCGCTTTTCTACGCCGATTGGGTACATCCGCTCGGCGATCGATTCCCGGGGGTTCTCGCCTACCGCGGCCGGGTTCTGGCCAGGTACTCCGTCGCCCGTGTCATTGATGAGGCGCGCCCATTCCGCAAGTTTTTCCCGCAGGGAGCGCCCGATCGGGACTGACAAAGGCCGGCAACGGCATAAATTCGGATCGCGCGCCCATCACAGCAACCGCGGACCGCGCCGCCGCAAAAGCCGCTGCGCGTTGCTTGGGGTAGGCTATGGGGGCACTGACAACGGGGCTTTGATTGGCTGACCGTGCCGAAACAGAAATACCGCGGCGACCCGCCGATAGTTCGAAATCCGCAGAGCCCGCGGTGGCGGAGTCACATTCCACGCCGGAGATCTCAGCGCCTATGCTCGACGTCCACGCTCCCCACGAGGCCGTCCATACGTGGAAGGACTTCTTCATCCATATCGCCACGATCGTCATCGGGCTGCTCATTGCTGTCGGCCTCGAGCAGACCGTCGAGTACTTTCACCATCGCCAACAAGTCGCGGAGATCCGTCGCTCTCTCGCCGAGGAGCGCCGCATAAACGAGGTCATCTTTACCGGTGCCTGCAATGAATTCCGCCGCTACGCTCCCATTTTGCTCGGCAGCTTGCAGACCCTCGCCTATCTGCGGACCCACCCAGGCGCTCCACCCAGCCAGTGGCCAGGCCGGTTCAGCTTCTACATCCTCACCATCCATTTCCAAGATTCAGCGTGGAAGACCGCTCTGCAAAGCCCCGCGCTCGCGTACATGCCGCGCGTTGAGGTCGGAATCTACAGCGATATCTACGACCGTCTGGCCAAGGTGAGCGAACAATCCTTGGCCGAGTTCCACGCCGTCATTCGCGCAAAGAGCTTCATGCTGCAGCTAACCGATCCTGCCATGTTCGATTCGGAGCAAAGCATGCAGGCCTACGCCCGCGTCTCGGATGTCGTCACAAGCCTATATCTCATGGGCATTGGTGAGCGCAACATGGCGCGCCTTTACAGTGACTTTCGCGGTCCTCCAACGGACCTGGAACTCTATGCCCTCATTCCGCCAGCGCCGGCGAAGCAGGACGTCGATGCTGTTCGCGAGATCGCCGCGCCCATGGAGCGCGAGAAATAAAGATCCCGGTCGTGAGATAGACTTTGACGAACTTCGGCGAGGGGAGCCAATGGGAACAGCAGCGAAATCACCACTGACGCGGCGCTCCTTGATATTCGGACTCGCGGCGCTGCCCGCAATGGCCGCCCGCGCCTGGGCAGACGATGTCGAGCTGCCCTCGCGTCTCTTTTTCAAGGAACCTCCCGCGGTCAAAGCGGCAGACCAGGCGCTCAATGTCATGGAATTCGAGCCGTTGGCGCGCGCCGCACTGCCGCCGGCCCACTTTGGGTATATCGCAACCGGGTCGGATGATGATCGCACGCTCATCCAAAACCATGAGGCCTACAATCACTACCAAATCCGAGCCCACCGCTTCAGTGATTTGAGCCGACTGCGCACCACTCGTTCCGTGTTCGGCGCGCAATGGCCGAGTCCGATTTATCTGTCCGCGGTGTCGGCGATGCGCGCCTTTCATCCGGACGGTGAACTGGCAGTGGCACGCGCAGCACGAAGCCGCTCCATGCAGTTGATGCTCTCCACGGGATCATCGACGCCGGTGGAGGCGGTTGCCGCGGCCGCCGCTGCACCGCTTTGGCAGCAGCTCTATCCGACCGACGATTGGGCCGTGACCACCGGAATTGTCCGGCACGCTGAACGTGCCGGGTGCACCGCAATCGTACTCACGGTCGATTCCCACGGGGTCCGGAACAATGAAACATTGAAGCGCGCCATGCTGTCGGACAGCCGCACGTGTAGCGCTTGCCATCCGGGAAACTCGCACGACATGTGGCGTCGAGGACCGATGTTTGCCGACCTTGACGTATCGCGCGTGACCGCTCTCGCACCCGCGGCGTTGACCGTCGCGTTTCTCGACCGGCTGCGCGCCGTGGTCAAAGGCCGCTTGATCGTCAAAGGCGTCGTCACCGGCGAGGATGCGGCGCTGGCGGTCGAACACGGCGCCGACGCCATCGTGATTTCCAATCATGGCGGGCGCAATGAAGAGACTTTGCGAGCCACGGTGGATTGCCTGCCGGAAGTCGTCGCTGCCGTGCGCGCCCGAGTTCCGGTGTTTCTCGACGGTGGAATCCGGCGCGGCACGGACATTTTCAAAGCGCTGGCACTGGGAGCGACCGCGGTTGGCATCGGCAGACCCCAGGCTTGGGGTCTTGCGGCGTTTGGACAGCCGGGGGTCGAGGCGGTGATCGATATCCTGAATCGCGAACTTGCTGCGATCATGCGCCAGGCCGGGACCCCGTCGATCGAGGACATTGTGGGCGCGGACGTGATTCCGACGATGCGTGCTTAGCGGAGCGCGGGTCGAGCCATCCGGCCGCTGGGCAATGAGAATCCTTCGAGACAGCAGCAACTTTTCCCAGCCTGCGGTGTTCTGTGGGACAAGCGGGAGTCAATGATCGCTGGCTCCTGGGTGGCAGGACACATTTATCAGAAGGGGATTCTTGTATGACATCGCCAATGACGGTGAAGCGGGTGCTGGTAGCTCAATTGTTTGGCCTTGTGCTGCTGGTCGCGGCGAACCAGGCGGGGGCGAAGGGTTGCGTCAAGGGTGCCGTGGTCGGTGCGGTTGCAGGGCACGTGGCCGGGCACCACGCCGTTGTCGGTGCCGCGGTCGGTTGCGCGGCGGGGCATCATCTCGCGAAGAAGAAACAGGAAGAGCAACGCCAGCAGCAGCCCGCGCCGGGGCAACAGACGTAAGGATTAGCGAGGAACGGTGCCCGCAAAATGAATCGGGCCGCACGAGGCGGCCCGATTCATGAACGTCCTGAACTCTCTGCTGCGCTTATTGTTTGCTGCCGCGACGGCCGCGCATGACGGCCAATCCGCCGAGCAGCATCGTCAAGCCGCTCAAAGCCGAAGCGGGGTCGATTTCCGGCGCCGAAACGGCAGGTCTCGGGTCCTTGAAGTGCTTCTCGTGCGCCGCGCTGGCGGTGCCCGCGAAACTTACCAACACCAATGTCAAAGCGAAGAGTCTGGTCACGAAACGGTCTCCCTTGTAGGCAAAAATTCGCGCCGTCAATTGTTGAACCGTCGCGATTGAGAGACATAATAGACGACACGCGTCACAAAACGATGTCTCATTCCGCAAATTAGATCGAGTTATGTAAAATCGATTCGAGATATTGTGTGATGCGGATCACAAATTTCAAATGTCGTGATTTGCGGCATTCGGCGGGCTCATTTTTTCGTCGGGCTGCTGCCGGCCGCGGCCTCCGCGGCTGCCTGCGTCTTCAAATATTGCGCGTACGCTTGCGCATCGACGGCTTGGCTGGTGATGCGCAGTTGGATCTCGTCACCGACTTGCGGCACGTACTTGCCGAGACGGAAGGCCGAACGCTTGAGCGTGGTCGCGGCATCGAAGCCGATCGTCGCAAGACCGGTTCGAGGGTTCGAGCCGATCTTGACGACTGTGACCTCCAGAGTAACCGGCTGGGTTACACCATGCAGGCTAAGATCGCCGGTGACTTTGAGCTGATCGGCCGCCGGGCCTTTCTCGACGTGCGTGCTTCTGAAGGTCGCGCTCGGAAATTTGGCCGTGTCGAAGAAATCCGCCGATCTGAAATGCTCGTCGAGACCCGCTACACCCGTGCGCAGGCTCTCGAGCGGTATCGTCACCGTCACGGACGAGCGCGTCGGATCGGCGCGATCGAATTCGAGCGTGCCCTCGCCCTGAGCAAATTGTGCGGCGGGGCTCGAGAATCCGAGGTGGTTCCATCGAAACACACCCTGGGTGTAGTCCGGCTCGAGCGTATAGGTGGTGGCATGGAGGGGCACGGATGCCAGAGCAAACCAGGCAGCGAGGGCGGTGCGGCGAATCATTGGGCGAACTCCTGTGGTTGGGGTAAATTGGCCTCCAATCTAGCGACGCGCGATTACGGAAGTCCTGAATCGCTCCTGAAAAGCCCTGAATGACTCTGAAATGCGCCGCCGTCACGCCGCCCGAGAGCCGATCGAAAAATGAATACAGACGTCATGCCCTTGCGCATTGGCGAGTGGCGGGTGGATCCCGCTTCCGGCCAAATCTCCCGCAACGGTGCGAACGTCCGCGTCGATGTGCGTACCATGCGGCTGCTGCTGTGTCTCGCCGAGCGCGCCGGCCAAATTGTCAGCATCGACGATTTGCTCACTCGAGTCTGGTCTGGGGTCATCGTCACCCAAGATTCCGTTTACCAAGCAGTCGCCTCGCTGAGGCGCGTGCTGGGCGATGACATCAAACAGCCCCAATACATCGAGACCGTACCCCGGCTCGGCTATCGAATGGTCGCTGGGGTCAGCCCTTGGGCTGATGAACCGGCTGCGCCACGCTCGCCGGCCGCGGCACCGATCACGGTTCAGCCGACGCCCGCCTTGCGCCGCAATGCCACCGCTCTCTGGGCCGTCGTCGCCGCACTCTGCATCGCGCTCCTCGCCGCTTTTCTGTCGCACCGCGACTTTGCTGGTCATCCGGCGGCCGCCTCCAGCCCGCCGCAAAAATCGGTTGCAGTACTGCCGTTTCTCGATCTGACCACTCAGGCGATGAGCGAGGAGTATTTTGCGGACGGCATGACCGAGGAACTGATCGACAAGCTGAGCAAGATCCCCGGACTTAGCATTCCGTCGCCGACCTCTTCATTCTTTTTCAAGGGCAAGCACCTTACGGTGGCGCAGATCGCCCAGTCGTTGGGCGTGGCCTACGTCATCGATGGCAGCGTGCGCAAATCGGACGCGACGCTGCGGGTCGCCGCGCGGCTGGTTCGTGCCAACGATGGTTACGTCGTGTGGTCTGAGACCTACGATCGAGCGTTCGACGACAAGTTGCAGGTACAGGCCGACATTGCCGGCGAAGTGGCGAAAGCCTCGGCGAAAGCCTTGGCAAAAGCCTTGCGGGAATCGATCAACTAGGCGGACGCGAGGCGCGGGCGCGTCCGACGGAATAGCCGGCGACGAACGGTACGCCGAGCAGCACCAGCACCAAAGCGATCAATAGCAGCAACGCTTCGCGGACCAGACGGCGCACCTCGTCCCCCGCCTGGCTGATCATCTGCTTCGAGATTCGATCGACATCCGCGGTGACGGCCGTGCGCTGCATCTCCAAGGCATTGAGCGCGGCCTGCCGTTCGACGCTCAAGTTTCCCGACAGCGACATGCCTTCGTCGCGAACGTCGCGCATCATCTCCGCCCAGGAGGCATCGAAGCGCACACCCGCGTCACGCACCATGCCATTCACCATTTTCGGCGTCGCATCGGCGAGTTCGTACAGGCGGGCGACCCGCTCGTCCAGGCGTTGCAGCGCCGCCCCGACATCCTTGCCGCCGAGTCCCGCTTCCTGCGCCGCCAACTCGGCCTGCCACAGCACCAGAGAGGGCCCGGTCTGGCCATACATGCGCAGGCGATCGCCGGCGTCCGCCAGCGCTTCGGGGACCGTGCCCAAAGAATCGACCAATTTCGTACCCGCGCCGCTATCGCGGGTCCACAGATCGACGACCGAGGCGCGCGCAAAATGCAGGCTTTCGATGGGATTCGATGCGGCATATTCCAGGACGAAGCGCTGGTCCTTCACGAATTCATCCGGCGTCGTCAGTCGGCGGGTCAAATTCTCGGCCTCGCGCGCAAGATCGGCGGCGAGCGCGACGGCGAGCGGCTGCTCCTTGTCGAACAGGTCGCGGCCTTCGCCGGTCGCAAGATAATTCGACATTTGCAGCGACAGTGCCCAGGTATCCAGCACACCCATCATGGGGGCCATCTGGCTCGCCGCGCGCTGGCTTTGGCCCGTGGCGGCGATTTTCCATTTCAGTGCATTGAGCGCCGTCGCGGAATCCGGCGCGCCGGCCGCGATTTCGTCCGCGGTCTGCGCGACCGCCGCGATGAAGCGCGCAGAGTATTCACGCGTCAGAATCCGCGCGTCGAGATCGCGCTTCGACAGAGGCTTTTCCGGGCTCTTCAATGAAATCAGCGAGCAGCCCGCGATGCTTGCGAGCAGCAGGTAGCAGCCGGCCAAGCGAACCCATCGGCGAGTGATTGTGGCAACGGTGCCCAACGGCGATTCCTCGGCAGGATCCAGTAATGCCCGGGACGTTAGGCCATCCGATTCGGTTGCGCAAGCCGTGCGGCCGCTGCGCAAGTGCGTTATCAGTGCGATCGCGACGGACGCTTGACTCCGGAGTCGAGCACGTTGCGAACCTCGCGCAGCACGCGCGCGGGCAGGGGGTGTTCTCGACGGCTAAGAAATTTCTCGGCTGCGTTTGGATCGCGCTTGGCCAGGGCGCGCAGCGCCCACGACAGCGCCTTGATCACCATCGGCTCACGATCGTCGAGCAAGCGAGCGCAGATATCGAGCGTGCGTGCGGCGTCGCCGCGACCGCCGCGGCTCGGCACGTTGAGCGGCACCGTTGACACCAGGGCAAGACGCCGGCGCCATCGGTCGCGAGAACGAGCCCAGGTGCGCACCTGGAGCGTGGACAGGCGGTCCGCGCGCCACGCAGGTCCGCTGACGGTGACGCCGAACAGATCGATCGACCCCCAGTCCGCGAGGCCGCGCGCCATCCGCTCGATGTGCCGGTGAGTGAGCGTTGCAAAGGTCGCCGGATGAGCGGCGATAACCTCATAGGCAACCAAGCGCGCGGGCCAGGACGCGTGACTCAGCAAATGCTCGGCGAAACGCAGTACGTAGGCGGGCGCTTGCGATTTCAAAGCGGCCGACCACTGGCGCCGAATCTTGCGCAACGCCGGAGTATTCGTCACCGGCAACGCGCGAATCGATTGTATTGCCGCCAGCGCGGCAGCTTGCGCCCCGGTTGACGTAGCCGCTCTCATCGGGCTCCGCCATTCATCAGGCGCTGTGCATCGAGGTTGACGCGAATGCGACCCGCTGCGAAGCGCACGCGCAAGTTGCGGTATTTCGCAAGATAATATATGCCGACCAGCGCCGCGGCGAATCCTGAGGCTGCGCCGACGGCCAACGACCAACGCGGACCGAAGGTGTCGGCAACCCAGCCGACGATGGGCGCGCCGAGCGGCGTGCCGCCCATCGCCAATGCGAGCAGAATCGCCATCACGCGCCCGCGCATCGCAGGCTCGGTCGACAATTGCACCATGCTGTTCGCCGATGTGGTGAAGTTCTGTGCCGCAACGCCGACGACGGTGAGCACCAGGCCGAAAAGCCAGTAATTCGGCATCAGTGCGGCGAGCGTGAAGCCAACGCCGAAGATCGCGGTAGCCGCGACTAGAATCGCGTTGTCAGGCCGCGATTGCCGGGCGGCGAGCAGTGCGCCCACGACCGAACCGACTGCCATCATCGAGGTCAGTAGCCCGTATTCGCTGGCGCCCTTGTGAAATACGGTGACCGACATGGTTGCGATGAAGATCGGATAGTTGATGCCGAATGTGCCGATGAGAAAGAACATGAGGAGCACGGCGACGAGGTCGGGCCGTTTCCAGATGTACTTGAAACCTTGCGCGAGGCTGCCTCGGGTGCGCAGCGCCTTGTTGCGCAGGTGAATTTCGTCGACGTGCAACGCTTTGAGCGAGCCGATGACCGCGGCAAACGAGGCCGCGTTGATCAGGAACACCCATCCGGATCCCACGCCGGCGATGAGCACGCCGGCGATGGCCGGACCGATCAGCCGCGCGACGTTGAACGACGCCGAACTCAATGCCACCGCGTTCGCCAAGTCCTCCTCGATCACCAATTCCGCCACGAATGTCTGGCGCACCGGCGCGTCGAACGCAGACACGCAGCCGAGTGCCAAAGCAAACACGTACACCTCCCAGAGCTTGACCCACCCGCCGACTGTCAGGACGCCGAGCCCCAGAGCCAGTACCCCCATCGCCGTTTGTGTGGCCAACACCAGCTTGCGGCGGTCGAGACGGTCGGCGGCATAACCGGTCACCGGCAGCAGCACCGCTTGAGGTCCGAACTGCAGCGCCATCACGATGCCGAGGGCGGTTGCATTGTTGTGGGTCAGTTGTGTGAGGACGATCCAGTCCTGCGCGGTGCGCTGCATCCAGGTCCCGACGTTGGACACGAGGGCGCCGCCGGCCCATAGGCGATAGTTGTAGCTGTGCAGCGAGCGAAAGGTTCTGCTCACTCGAGCGCCCCAGTCATGCGCGGGCGTTATCGAGTCGGCTGAAGGACATGCTCAGGGACTGAGATGGCGATCGATCCAATCGACCCAGCGGCGATAGACATCCGGCCCGCGCACCGGATCACTTGGGAAGTGGCCGCCAACCGGATATGCATAGAATTCGACCGGCACGTTGCGGTCCTTGAGTGCGTGGTACATGAGATAGGATTCGCTGATCGGCACGCGGGCATCGCCGGTGTCCGACAGGATGAGCGTCGGTGTGCTGATGTGAGAGGCGTAACTGATAGGAGACTGTTCCTGATAGGCCTTGAGCAGCTTGTCGCTCCACGGCGGGCCGCCAAAATTGTAGCGCACCGTCACGTTGTTGTCGGACAGGGCATATTCATGCAACAGGTCATTCACGGCCGCACCCGACACCGCTGCCTTCCAGATGCCATAGTGGCCGATCAGCCACGATGTCATGTAGCCGCCGTAGGACCAGCCGGACACGGCGATTCGCGACTTGTCGATGAAGCCTTTTTGCTCGAGAGCCTCGATGCCCGCGATCACATCGCGGCCGGGCCCCGCTCCGGCGTCATTGAAGATTGCGCGCTCGTAGGCGTTGCCGAGGTTGTCGCTGCCGCGATAATTCGGAGAGAAGACGATGTAGTCGTGCGCGGCGAGCAGCTGCGCCAGCGGGCTGAACACGAGTGTCGACGCGGATTGCGGGCCGCCGTGAATGACGAGCACCAGCGGGTACTTGCGTTTTGGATCGAAGTTCGGCGGATAAACGACGACGCCATCTTCTCGGTAGCCGTTGGGACCTTTCCAGTCGAATTGCTCCGCGCGGCCGAGATCACGCGCGGCAATCTCTTGATTGAAGGAGGTTAGGCAGCGCGGCTGCGCGCCGCCGGGAGCGAGATAGTAGATCTCGTTGGGGTGTGTCGGCGTGTTTCCCGCGAATGCCAGGGCCCCGTCTTTGCCGAACGACAGATCGACCCAGTAGCTCCATGCAGGATCGACATTGCCCAGGTTAATTTTTTGGGCCGGCCCCGACTGCGGCACCAGCCATAGAGAAGCGCGCACCCCGTCATGCGCGCCGACCAAGAGTGACTTGCCGTCGCCGCTCCACTCCGCTCGAACGATGCTGCGGTCGAGCGTGCGGGTCAGATCAACGCCGTTGCCGCCGCTGCTTGCCGTGACGAACAGATCGGTTTCGTTGTTGGGGTCGCCGTCTCGCGAATACCAGTAAGCAATGCGCGAGCCGTCCGGTGAATAAACCGGGTAGCCCTCGAGCGCCTGATGGGCGGTAAGTTTGCGAATCTGACCGCTTGCGACATCGACAATCGCGACGACCGCCAGGTCCGAGTCGCCCCAGTTCGGTGTCGACTGCTGCACGATGGCGATCGACTTGCCGTCGGCCGACCACGCGAGGGGCGAGGCCGGTGAACTCGGCGGCGCGCCCTTCGGCAGGCTCCAGGTTCCCGAGGTAAGGCGCCGCGCCGCACCGCCGCTCGACGGCATGAGCCACAGGTGCGAGGGCAATGCTGCCGCGGTCGCCAGGTAGTCATTGTCCCCCACCTGAAACGCATCGTTGTGTTTGTCGATCTCCGCTTGGTTCGGGTTCTCATCTGCGACCGCGTACGCGATCTCGCGGCCGTCCGGACTCCAGGCAAACTGCTCCACATCCTGCGCTGAATTGGTGATCCGATGCGCGTCGCCGCCATTCATGGGCATGATGAAAATTTCGGATTTCGGCGAGCCGGCGCCCGGCGGCTTCTCGGGAGGCGCCGGGGCGGCACCGGCTGCAGGCGCCGCGGCCGGCGTGGGTTGGGCGCTGTCGAGAAACGCGATGGCCTGGCCCGAAGGCGACCACCGCGGACTGCTGACGCCTTTGCGGTCATACGTCAGCACTCGCTCGCTGCCCCCGGCGACGTCGACCAGGACCAGCGACTTGTCGTAGCGCGCTTCCTTCACGTTCGGCCGCGCGACCACGAATACGATCGACTTGCCGTCCGGAGAGAGCTGCGGCTCGGACACGCGCACGACGGCGGCGACATCGGCGAGATCGAGGCGCCGCGGCGCCCCGCTATTCGCTCCCGCGGGCAGGACGGTGAACAGTGCGGCCGCGCCCGACAGAATTCCCATCTTGATTTTCAAGGTCTCGACTTCCCTGCAGGCTTGGCCTAGAAGCAACGAAGCGTCACGGATGACGCGACCCAGCGGCGGCGGTTGCGCAGCATGGCCAGA
>CAYRAC010000067.1:0-11843 GCA_964422045.1 uncultured Steroidobacteraceae bacterium | reverse complement strand
GTGCCGGCACTCGATTTATCGCCACAGGCACGGCTGCCGGTGCTTGGCGGATTTACTCAGCGGCGCGGAGGAACGGCCCGGCACGACGCGGTGGCCTGGGGCTACGCGCGGGCGGCTTCAGCCTTGGGCGTCGACATCATCCAAAATTGCGAAGTCGTCGACTTCATCAAGGAGAGCGGGGGCATTGTCGGCGTGAACACCAATCGCGGTGCGATCCGTGCCGACCGGGTCGGCATTGCCGCGGCGGGCCATAGCTCCGTGATCGCGAAGCTGGCCGGCTTTCGGCTACCGGTGACGAGCTACGCGCTGCAGGCCATGGTGAGCGAACCGGTCAAACCCGTACTCGATACGGTGGTCCTGTCCCCCGGAACCGGCGCCTATGTGAGCCAGTCCGACAAAGGCGAAATCGTGATGGGCGCCATGCTCGACCTCTTTCCCTCGTATGCGCAGCGCGGCAGTTTTGCCGTGAAGCAGGCCATTATCGGCGCCACTCTCGAGTTGTTCCCGTCCTTCAGCCGTTTGCATCTCATGCGCCAGTGGGCCGGTATCGTCGATGTGGTGCACGATTCGAGTCCCATCATCGGCCCGACGCCGATAGCGAATTTATTCATCAATTGCGGCTGGGGTACCGGCGGCTTCAAAGCGATTCCCGCCGGCGGCTGGACGCTGGCCCACGTGCTGGCGACAGGACAGAGCCATCCCCTGGCCGAGCCCTTTCAACTGCAGCGCTTCATCACCGGCCGCCTGATCGACGAAGCAGCGGCATCGGGAATCGCACACTGATGCTGCAGATTCCTTGCATTCACTGTGGACTGCGCGATGAGAATGAATTCACCTGCGGCGGTACCTCGCACCTGACGCGGCCGGCGTTGCAGGCGAGCGATGCGACTTGGGGCGACTATCTGTTCTTTCGCGACAACCCGAAGGGACTGCATTTCGAACGCTGGCGTCACTCGTTCGGCTGTGGTCAATGGTTCAACATCGCGCGCGACACCGTGACCCACGAAATTCACGCAGTCTACGCCATCACGGCTGCGCCGCCGTGAGCGGCTCGCGCTTGGCGGCGCCCGCGGGACAGCGTCTCGATCGATCGCGGCGGCTGACATTCCAATTCAATGGCCGCACTTTGTACGGCCATCCGGGTGATACGCTGGCATCGGCGCTGTTGGCGAACGGAGTGCAGCTGGTGGGGCGCAGCTTCAAGCTGCATCGGCCGCGCGGCATTTTTTCGTGCGGCGTCGAAGAGCCGACGGGCCTGGTGGATGTGGGCGAGGGTGCCACGCGTACGCCGAATCTGCGTGCCACGCTCGTGGAATTACACGACGGCCTGATCGCGGCCAGCGTCAATTGCTGGCCGAGCGTCGGTTTCGACTTGGGCGCGGTCAACAGCCGGCTGGGAGCGCTGTTGCCGGCGGGCTTTTATTACAAGACCTTCAAGTGGCCGAACTGGCATTGGTACGAACCGGCGATTCGGCGCATGGCGGGCCTCGGCAGGGCCTCGAGCGTGCCCGACCCCGATCGCTACGAGGAAGTCGCGGCACAGGTCGAAGTGCTCGTGGTCGGCGGCGGTCCCGCCGGCCTTACGGCCGCGGTGAGCGCGGCTGAGGCGGGCGCCAAGACGCTGTTGGTTACGAGCGGCCCTGCACTCGGCGGTGCCCTCGCTTGGCGCCGCGATCCGCACATTGAGCAACTCATGGTGCGCGCCGCGCGCTGCGGGCTCGAACAGATGACGCGCAGCTTGGCGTTCGGCGTGTACGATCACAACCTCGTGTGCGTGCGCGAGTCCTTGCCGGGCGCAGCCGGGGCGAAGGGCGGCGTGCTGCGCGAGCGGCTGTGGAAAATCCGCGCGCGCGCCGTCATCGCCGCGACCGGCGCGCTCGAGCGTCCGATGATTTTTCCGGATAACGACCGTCCGGGCGTGATGTTGGCCGGTGCTGCGGACAAATACGCGCACGCCTTCGGCGTCGCCTGCGGCCGGCGGGTGGTGATCGCGGCCAACAGCGATGCTGCTTATCAAGTGGCGGCCTCGCTGCGCGCACTCGGCATCGAGGTAGTGGCGCTGATCGATCGGCGTGCGCGCAGCGATATTGCCGCCGCTGCGGCGGTGCGCACCTTGACCAATGCCGGAATCGCAAGAATCGGCGGCGCCAAATCGTTACGCAATTGCACGGTGATCTGCACCGGGCCGGGAGAGCGTGCGCAACGATTCGAATGCGACTTGATCTTGAGCGCCGGCGGCTTCGCGCCGGCAGTGCATTTGCACTCGCAGGCGGGCGGCAAGTTGCGATGGATCGATGCAGCGGCCATGTTCGTGCCTGATGGCGCGGCACCGGGAATGTGGAGCACCGGGGCCTGCGCAGGACAATTCAATCGCGAGACGCTGATCAATCATGCGGCGGAGCTCGGCGCCGCTTTGGCTCGCGGCCACCCTGCGCCGGCGGCCGCGACGGGCGGCGCCGGCCGCTCCTGGGCGGCCACTCATATTCCCGGCGTTGCCGGCAAGCAGTTTGTCGATTTGCAAAATGACGTGTCGAGCGGCGACATCGGTCTGGCCGCGCAGGAGAACTATCGCTCGGTCGAACACCTCAAGCGCTACACGACCACGGGAATGGGCACGGACCAAGGCAAGACGAGCAACATCAACGCATTGGTATTGATGGGCGAATTTACCGGACGCGAACCCGCGCAGGTGGGCACGACCAAATTTCGGCCGCCGTTTGCGCCGGTCTCGCTCGGCCTGCTGGCAGGCCGCCGTGTCGGTGCCCTGTATCGGCCGCTGAAACATCTGCCGGCCGAGGCCTGGCATCAGGAGCGCGGCGCACTGTTCGAACAGTTCGGCAACTGGGTCCGTCCCGCGGCCTACCCGAGGCCGGGCGAGAGCTTGGAATCCGCCGCCCGGCGCGAGGCGGCCGCCGTGCGCACGGGCGTCGGTCTGCTCGACGGCTCGCCGCTCGGCAAGATCGAGGTATTCGGGCCCGATGCGGCCGAATTTCTCGATCTGATGTACGTCGGCACCCTGTCGAATTTGAATCCCGGCCAGGCGCGGTACGGCTTGCTGCTCAATGAGAACGGCATCGTTGTCGACGATGGGATCGTCGCGCGTCTGGGGCCCGCGCATTTTTGGGTCAATACCACGAGCGCAGGAGTCGAGAGAACCGCCGCGGCCTTCGAAGAATGGCTGCAATGCGAATACACGCAATTGCGCGTACTGATCACGCCCGTGACGTCGCGGTGGGGCAATGCGACAGTGGCCGGCCCTCGCGCCTGGGATTGGCTGGCCGCCGCCGGATTCGATCCGGCCTTGGCGCCGCGCTCGATGCAGCACATGACGATGCGCCGCACCAGTCTCGATGGCGTGCCCCTGCGCGTGCTGCGGGCAAGCTTCAGCGGCGAGCTCGGCTACGAGATCAATATACCGGCGGACCGCATCAACTGGTTGCTCGAGCGCTTGTGGGAACGCGCCGCCGAGTTCACCGCCGTGCCGTACGGCATCGAGGCGCTCGAGATCATGCGCACCGAAAAGGGCTACATCCACATCGGCACCGACACCGACGGCACTACGTTGCCGCAGGACATCGGCTTCGCGCGCGGCACGCTGCGCAAGGCCGCAAATTTTGTCGGGCGGCGTTCGCTGCTGCGGCCTGCCGCGAGCGACCCGATGCGACTCCAATTGGTGGCGCTCGCGCCGCTCGACCGGCGCACGCTGTTGCCGGTGGGTGCGCAAATCGCGGCCGGCGCGCCGCCCACCCAAACCGAAGGGCACGTGACCTCGAGTTATTGGAGTCCGGCGCTCGAGATGCCGGTGGCCCTGGGAATGTTGACCGGTGGCGCGCAGCGTCAGGGCGAGCGGTTGCGCGTCCATCATTTGGGAACGGTGATCGAGGCCGAGGTGGTGAAGGCGCCGTTCATCGATCCGGCCGGCGAGCGCCTCCGTGGGTAGCGCGCCGGGGCTCATCTCGAGGATCGAAGCATCCGGCCTTAGCGTCGCGGGCATGCAATCGATGGAGGTTGCGGCGCTGCGCTACTTCGACGCGACGGGCCCATTCGCCGCCGCTGTGCAAGACAGTGTCGGTGCAGCGCTGCCCGCTCCCTTGACCGCCGTGTCGGTGAGCGCACCGGGCGGCGGCCGATGCATCCTCGCTTGGCGGAGTCCGACTGAAACCTGGCTGCTGTGTGACGACTCGGCGGTGTTTGCGGAGCTCGAGGAGGAGCTCTTGAGTCCCGCCGGCTGCATGGTGAATCAAACCGGCGGCCTATGCGCCTTGCAGCTGCGCGGCGCTCGAGTTGCGGAGTTGCTGTCGCGCCTCGGTTCAGCCGCATCGCTCGCAGGTGCCGGCGAGGCGCGCAGCAGCCGGGTCGCGGACTTGCACGTGTTGATCATCTGCGTTCAACAGGGTGAGTGGATCCTGATGGTCGAGCGCGTCTATGTCGCGCATCTACTCGATTGGATCGCGAAGACTATTGCGGATTGAACGGCGGAAATCGCGCCATGGCTTCCAAATCGCCCAAGTCCTGATCGTTGCGCACGTACAGGCGGCTCGCGTCGCGTACGGGTTGGAAATCCCAGGGAGTGTAGCGCCCCAGCCGCAGCGCATCGTAGACGAGATGCCGGCGCCGCTGACTGGCGATGACCGCCGCGTGCAGCGTGGGCAAATCCCAGCGCTGTGCCACCTCGGTGCGAAGCGCCTGGAGACGCGCCGACTGTGACGGGTCGGCGGCAAGATTGCGCAGCTCGTCGGGGTCCTCCTTAAGGTCGTAGAGCTGGTCGGGATCGACCGGGCAATGCACGAATTTATAACGTCCGCGTTTGATCATCACCAGCGGCGAGATCGCGCCCTCGGCGAGATATTCGCCGATGACTTCATCCGCGCCGCGCGCGCCGTTGAGTTGCGGCACCAAGCTCGTGCCATCGAGTGGGGTCGCGTAGGCGTCGGATTTGCCGCCGGCTAATTCGCCCAAGGTGGGCAGAATGTCGATGAGCGACGCCGAGCCCGCGACGCGGCGGGCGGCGAAGCGCCCGGGCGCGTGAACGAGCAGCGGGATCCGGCACGCGGGTTCGAAGAAATTCATCTTGTACCAAAGACCGCGCTCACCCAGCATGTCACCGTGATCGGCGAGCAGCATCACGACGGTGTTGTCGGCGAATCGAGCCTCCTCGAGCGCGGCCAGCAGCATCCCCACTTGATCGTCCACGTAGGACACCGCGCCGTAGTAGGCGCGGCGCGCGGCACGCACCTGCGTGTCGTTCACAGCTTGCAGATCGAGGCCGCAGACATGGCGCAGGCGCCGCGAATGGGGATCGAGCTGTGCAGCCGACATGTTCACGCGCGGCATGTCGATGGCGACGCCCGAATAACGATCCCAGTAGCTGTGCGCAATGGCGTACGGATCATGCGGATGCGTCATCGATGCGACCATGCAGAAGGGCCGCATATCGCGGCCGCGGGCCATATCGAACAGCTTCTGGCGCGCCGTGAATACCACATCGTCATCAAAGTCGATCTGATTGGTGCGCGTGCAAGGACCTGCCTGGGTGACGGAATCCATGCTGTGATACCAGCTGGGCCGGTGCTCGAAGCGATTCCAGTCCGGTGTCCAGCCGAAATCCGCGGGATAGATGTCGGTGGTCAGCCGTTCCTCGAAGCCGTGCAGCTGGTCGGCACCGCAAAAATGCATCTTGCCGCTCAAGATCGTCTGATAGCCCAAGCGCCGCAGGTAGTGCGCGAACGTGGGCACCTGCGCCGGAAATTCCGCCGCGTTATCGTAGGCACCTATCGCAGAGACGTGGCGGCCCGAGAGGAAGGAAAACCGCGAGGGTGCGCACAGCGGACTGTTGCAATAGAACGAATCGAACACCACGGCGTCGGCGGCGAGCGCGTCCATGTGCGGAGTCTTCGCGACGCGGTTGCCATACGTCGGCAGCGCCCGCGCGCCGAGCTGGTCGGCCATCAAGATCAGAAAATTCGGACGGTCGGACAAGGCCGTGCTCCCTCAATATCGATGGCAGCGATACTACCTTGCCGCCGCGCGGCACACGCGGCTCAATATTTCGTGGTCGCCGCCGTGAGCCAGTCCGGCGAGTGATCGAGGATCCAGGCCTCGAATGTTTTGTCGACTCCCGTTGCGATCATCAGACCCAGCGCAAGGACGACGCCTCCGAGTATCTGCTTGCCCACTTTGCCCCCGCTCAAGAGCCGGCCGCGAATCTTCATCATGGTGGCGCGGGACAGAGAGCCAAGCAATGCGAGTGGTGCAGCCGCACCCACCCCGAAGACCAACATCAACAAGCCGATTTGTGCAAGGTTCCTGCCCTGGCTCGCCAAGGTGGTCGCCGCACCCAAGGTTGGGCCGACGCAGGGACTCCATACCACCCCGAGCAATAGACCGACGCAAAGTTGGCCCGCCAGGCCGCCGACAGTCATACGCGCGAGCACAGAAGCGCCGGAATTACTGAACAAGCGGGTAGCGTGCGCAAATAAATCCTGCAGTTTGGGCACCAGCAAAACCAAACCGAACAGTGCGAGGACGAGCGCGCCGATGGTGCGAAAGGTATCTGGATCGAGGCCGAGCGATGTGCCCAATGTCGCAAGAATGATGCCGACGATCATAAACGACAGCGCGAGTCCGATCGCGAGCGCTATCACCCCCCAACGATGGGCGCTCACGGCGGAGGCGATCAAGACCGGAAGCAGCGGCAAGACGCAGGGCGACAGTGTCGATAATGCGCCGGCAATCAGCCCCAGCCCGTAGGTGGCAGGCCCGAAGTCCATCGCCGCAGCTCGTTACGAGACGGCGTGACGCAGCAGCGCGGCGAGGGCATCTTTCTGGGTGTCGCCGGTGGAACGAGCGCTTTCCTTGCCGTCCTTGAATACGACGATGGTGCTTTGCTGCGTAACTCCCAGGGATTTCTTCAACGCCTTATCGGTATCGAAGTTGGCGACGTACACGGTTAACGATTGCAACTGCGGCGATTGTGCAAGCTGCTTGAGTACCGGCGCCTGCGCACGGCACGTTGGACACCAATCCGCATGGAACACCACCGCCACGGGCTTGCCCGCAGCTCGCGCGGCATCGAACTGTGCCTGGTTGAACGGAACCTCGGCCGACATGGCGAGGGTTGTACAGAGGATAAGGGAAAAAGCGGCGATCAGGGTTTTCATGCGGTGCTCCGATGTACGAACATGACCAGTTGACCGTGGATCGAGCTGCTTTATTGCATCGCCAGCGCGGGCTCGAGGGCGCTCTCGCGAGCCCCTACAAAGGGAATCGCAATCAATCCGACCGCGGCCGCCAACATCACATACCAGGCAGGCGAATAAATCGAGCCGCCCGAGCGCTGCGTGAGCCAGGTGAGAATCATGGGCGCAAATCCGCCGAACAGCGTGAACGCGCCGTTGTAGACGATGGAGATGCCGGTCGAGCGCACCCCGGTCGGAAAGATTTCCGACAAGGCCGCCGGGGCGACTCCCACGAAACTCGCGACCAGAATGCACACGATCGACTCGACCACGATCAAGGTGGCCAGAGTGGGCGAGGATTTCAGCCACAAAAACAACGGCAGCACCAGGACCAGCAACAGGGTCGCACTGATGGCCAAGCTGCGGCGCCGGCCGATTCGATCCGAGAGCGAACCGAACCACACGCACGCGATGACGAAGGGAATATTGCCGATGAGCGAAGCACCGAACGCCTGGCGGGCGCTGAAATTGAAAGTCTCCGGATGCTGTACGTACGTCGGCAAATAAATCATCAACACGTACACGGCGACCGCCCAGAGTGTGGCGACGCACAAGCCGACGAACAGGCTGCGTCCGTGCAGGCGAAATATCTCCAGCAGAGGGGCTTTGCGCTGCGCGGGGTCCCGCGCACGCCGCCGGCTCTCCTCTTGAAACGCGTCGGTTTCGTGCAACGTGCGGCGCAAATACAAACCCACCGGAGCGATGGCGAGTCCAATGATGAAGGGAATCCGCCATCCCCAGGCTTGCACCTGCGCGGCACTGAGAAGGGCGGTGACCCCGAACGCCACCAGCGCGCCCAAGATATTCGAGATCCCCATGCTGGCCTCGAGCCATGATGCGGCGCGGCCGCGCTCTGCCGCATCGGCGCTCTCGAGCAAGTAGGCGGCGGCGCCGCCGATCTCGCCGCCAGCCGAGAAACCCTGCAGCACGCGCCCCAACAACAGAAGCACGGGGGCAGCAAAGCCGGCGGCGGCGAAAGTTGGAGCAAACGCAATGATGCCGGTGCCCGCCGCCATCAACAGGATGGTCAATGTCAGTGCCGCTTTACGACCGGCGCGATCGGCGAAGTTGCCTATCAGCAAGGCCCCCAAGGGGCGTACCACGAACCCGAGGCCGAAGACCAGGAATGTCTTCAGCAGGCGGGTATTCGAGTCACCGCCGGGGAAGAAATTGGCGGCAATGTAGCCCGCAAACAAGGCGTACACCGTGAAGTCGTACCATTCGAGCATATTGCCGATTGCGGTCGCGACGATCGCGCTGGTTTTGCTCGGCAATGCAATCCTCTACAAAGTGGGATGGACGGGACTGAATACGGGGGTCAGAAAGAAGCGCCGCGCCAACAACGCATATCCTGAGTAAACAAATTCTCCGTTGCTCGCCAACAGCTCCTGCCGATGTTGCCGGTAGAAGCGCGGAATTTCATACCACGGCATGGTGGGTTTCAAATGATGCGCGACGTGCAGATTATTGTATAGGTACAGGAGGCCAAACAGCACATTCGACTCGACCGCAGCGGTCCGCTGTTGCGAGTCATCGGCGGCGCGATGTTCGGTAAAGGCACGCAGCAATCCTAAGCTCAAGCCCGGGTAGGCCACCAGCAGACAGTACTGCCACCATGGAAAATGGCAGAAACCGGAAATGAACCTGAAGAGCAGGGCGACGGCGATCACGTGCGCGGCCCAATGCGGCAAGTGGCTGAAATCGCCCTGCCGCACGCGCCGTGTTTCCCTGACGACCAGAAGCGACAAGCGCAGCAGCGGCCCGATCAACAAGCGTCCGGCCAGGGTTTGGTTGAACAGCAACAGCTTGCGCTTGAAGGCCCCCATGCGCGCCCAATCCGCTTGCAGCACATAGTAGGATTCGGTGTCGACGCCCGGAATCGTCAAATTGACGTCGCGATGATGGGTGCTATGACTCTTTCGATACAGCGGGTAGGGAAACCACAGCCCCAACGGCGGAAACACCACCGCAAATCGCAGCCACGCAGGGGTCCCGCGAAACGCATGGATGGCCTCGTGCTGCAGCGAAAAATGCCAGGCGACCAGATAGGCGCCGACCGGCATGATGACCCACCATGGCAGGACGGCGTTGAACCAAACCAACGCCACCCAGGCGCCGTACAGCACCAAGGCCACCACCCAGGTAGGTCCATCGAATTGAAAGAATGTGCGCTTCAGAAATTGCATGGCCCGCCGGCAGTTTAACGGCTAACCCGCAGGTCGCAAAACCTCGCTGGCCGCAAATTCGGGGTGCAGCTGCGCGGCCAGGCGGTGTTCCCTCCAATATCGGCCGGCCGCTTCAAAATTCAACCGCAACGCGTCATAAGAGGCTGGATCCGGGCGCGCGAAGCGCTCCAGCAACAGACCCGATAACAGCGGCTTCAATTCCACGATGCGGTGCGCGTCCAGCAACGCGGCCTGCAGGGCGCCGGCGCCCGGCTCGGAAGCGACCAACGGCGGGATGGGCGTGGGGGTGGTCCGCCCGATGATCCGCAGCTGCGATGTGAGCGCGCCCTGGTACTTTTGCAACAGACAGAAGGCGTAGGAATCAATGGGTGCGACGTCGGCCGCGCCGTCGATCACCGCGGCCATCGCGCCGCGCGGCGTGATTTGGGGCGCAATGACCTCGCGATACAACGGGGATCTGTCCGCAACGGTCATGAGGTAGTAGAGCGCCGCCAGGCAGCCGGACTGCGAGCCGGGCACCGTCAGCGCGATGCGGCCGCCAAATGTATCCTGCACACGCTCGAACAAGCTGTCCTTGCGCACCACGAGCTCGCTCCAGTATTGAGGCAGGCCGCGAAATTCTGCGGGCGAGGGCACCGGTGCAGCCAGCAACTCGGGGCGAGGCTCAAAGCGCGAGAACGGCAGACCACACATGAAGACGCAGCCCAAGTCCCGGCGCCGCCAAAGCTTGTCGATGGCTTCGGGTGCGCGATGCTCGAGCAGATGCATGTCGAGGCCGCTCCGCTCGATGAGTGCAGCAAGCAGCCGTCGCCAAAGCTCGGCCGCCTCTGGGCTAACCGAGTACATCCTGGCGTTGGCGATCATTCAATATGCCGGCGGGTCATCGCATCGGGTTCGCGCGCATTGTCCGGGTAGAAATTGATCGCAGCATGGCTGCGAATAAAAGCTGCTGCAATTTCGTGGATGGGCTGGGTGGCCGTGGCCGGCCCGGCCCCGTTGAACGGCAGCGTGGCGCGAAACGCCGTCCAAACGGCCGTCGGTGAGGCGCCGAAACTCACGGCCGCGTTTTGCGACTTGCGCTGGTCCAGCCAGTACGTTCCGGTCAGAAGATCTTCCGCCAAGAGCTCAACGGTATCCTCGACCGCGGCGCGCGCGCGCGTAACCTTGAGCCGCGTTTGCGTTTGCATGTCCTCGACATTCTGAATGAGAGCATTGCCTTCGGGCGGGACGGGGTTGATGAGCCCTTGGATTTCCTGCATCAAGGCCACTACATCGATTTCACTGCCCTGGGTCGGATGGAAGCGTCCTGGTTCGCCCGGCGACTCGTCGGAAGGAGACGCGACCGTGAAAAAAGGACTGGTGAAGCGGATCACCCGTTGCGCCACCGCCGTGTCCATGTTGGCGAGCGCGATGGTGAAGGCTTCGATTTCATTCGCGATCGGGTACGGATCCCAATTCGCGTTCGAGAATATGAAACCGTGCTGGCCGTGATTGCGCGCGCTGCCTTTGACATAGAACTGCGCCAATTGCGGGGTGCTCAGTTCCCAAGAATCGCCGGGCGAAGCGCCGACGCGAACCGCCGGATTGTGATCCGAAGAGTTCATTTGGATCAGGGCCACATCGCGCAATTGTGCCCACGCCTGCCAGGCGGATCCCTGACGGATCGCCGAGGCGCGCAGACTCTCGGGGTCCTGGATAATCCTCTTGTCGTCGAGCTCGAACAGGTAGCTGCCACGCAGCATGTCGAGCACGCGCGCCGCATCCCAATTCAGCCACTTGAAAGGTCGATTGGCCTGCACCGGCTGCGACAGGGGTGAGATGCTGCTGTTCATGCCATTGAGGTCCAGCGCGTAGATCAGATCCGCCCAGGACAGCGCTTCGCGGGCATCGTGCAGAAGCAACGCCGTTTGCCCCGTCGCGTAGGCGTTGCTGCTTTCCAATTCACTGTCGTCCGCGCCGAACGGCGCGAGCGGCGCGAGGCCTGCCGCTTGCAGCGCCGCCGCGGCCGACATGCGCACGCCGCGGAAATACGCATTGCCGGCGCCGACCATGGTGGCAGCGACGTTGGTGAACGGTCCGAGATCGCCTTCACCGACGGTACCCCGAGACTGGACCACCGGGCTGATGCGCTCATTCAGGAGGTCGAGCAGCCGCTGCGTCAGTTGTGGACTGGCGGCCTCGAAACTCATGGTATTGGCGCGCACCACCAGCATGGCGCGGACGATTTCTTCGTCGTTGATTTCGGGGCCGAGTCCCGCCCACGCGCCGCGCTTGAAGATGGCGAGTTGCCGCTCTTCCAGAAGTTTCTTGTTCTCGGGCGCAAGCGGATCGCCGGTAAAGATGAATCGTTCGCGGCCGGAACCCGAGCCGCGATTGAACCAATAGACCGAAATGCCCTCGGCCGCGGCTTCGAGCAGCA
>CAYRAC010000066.1:0-11906 GCA_964422045.1 uncultured Steroidobacteraceae bacterium | reverse complement strand
CGAAAGCCGGCGCTTCCGCCGCCTCGCTAGGCGCCGCGGCCGCATCCGGAGACTCATCCGCCGTCGAAAGACTGCTCGATCAGGGCGCAACGCTCGATGCGCGCGATGATCTCGGCCGCACGCCGCTCATGCTGGCGACGCTCAATGGACAAGTCGACACCGTAAGAATCTTGCTCGCCCGCGGTGCCGATCCGAATATTGCGGATAACGAGGGACACACTGCACTTCAGGTGGCGCAATCGGCCCACCGCGACGAAATCGCGCGGCTGTTGCAAGACGCCGGCGCGCAATGACCCGATAGCGATGGCACATGCGAGCGCGACGCAAGCCGTGAAGCGCTTGACGACGCTCAGCCGTTCCCGTCTACTACGAAAAAAGCACCTCTTGGAAGGGCAAAATGAAAAGGGAATTCACGTCGTTCTGGTTGCTGACGTCGGTAATGATTGCTTTGGTGCTTAGTTCATGCGGTCCTGGCCCCGCGGGTCAAACTCAGCAGCAATCAAACGCTTCCTCGCGTGTTTCGGGCCCCGATTTCGCTACCGATTGCGCTAGTGCTACACAGCTCGACGTAGTGGCTGTCCTCTACAAAGGAACCGATACGTACACCGAGATTCCTTTGTTCAAACTCTGCCCGACAAATGCCAGTAACAGCGCCGGCACCGTGCAGTTGGACAAGCAAGGAAATCTGACACTCAACCCGAAAGATACACCGTATTCCAGCATACATTTTTACCTGGATGCGAGTCTTACGCGCCACGCTTGGAAAAGCGACCCAAATCAATCCGTATGGATGGCGGACGATATAGTGAAACCAACGGCTGCAAATTGGCCGTTCTGCCTCGGCAGCAAAAATGTCAAATCCGCGGGAACAGCGGAAATCTTTTTTTCTCTATGCTCAACGATGGGGGAAACTACGTACCAATACACATTGCATTTGGACCAGAAGAGCCCTACTGACAACGTCACCGTGGACGTAGGCATCGATCCCCAAATCATCAACAAGCCCCACTCCATCGAGACGCCGTCAAAGCCCTAGATTTGTGCCTGAGCAACCCCCCGTTTACTGGGCCTTTCTCAGTTACAGCAGCCATGATCGAGCCACGGCCATATGGCTGCAGCGGGCGCTCGAGACCTATACGGTGCCGCGCCGTCTCGTCGGCCGATCAACTCCTGCCGGACCCGCGCCGCGCCGCTTTCGGCCGATCTTCCGCGATCGCACCGAGTTGGCGGCGAGCGCGGATCTCGTCGCGCGCATCGCGAATGCGCTCGCCCAGTCCGCGTATTTGATCGTCGTGTGTTCGCCGAACGCGGCGAAATCGCATTGGGTCGACGATGAGGTCGAGCGCTTCCGCGCACTGCATGGCGACGCGCGGATTCTGACGGTGCTCGTGGGCGGTTCGCCTGAGAGCGATCATCAAGACTATTTCCCGCCGGCGCTGCGTTATCGCGAGTCCGCCCAGGCCCGAGCCGATCGAGTCGAACCCATCGCCGCTGATCTGCGCCCAAGCGGCGACGGTCGGCGCATGGCCCGGTTCAAGTTATTGGCGGGCATGCTGGGCGTCGGCTTGGACGAGCTGGTGCGACGCGACGCTCAGCGTCGGCATCGGCAGTTGCTGGTGATCACCGCCTCGTCCGTGGTGGGCCTGGTCATCACCGGTGCTCTGGCAACCGCCGCGTTGATCGCGCGCAATGATGCGCGTCGGCAGCGCGCGCACGCCGAAGGCTTGATCGAATTCATGCTCACGGATCTGCGCAAGAAGCTCGAGCCGGCCGGTCGGCTGGACGCCATGGACGGGGTCGGGCGCGAGGCGCTCAAGTATTATGAAGCGCAAAGTCCCGCCGACCTCGACGCCCAGTCATTGGCGCGCCGCGCGCGGGCGCTGCGGCTCATGGGCGAGATCAGAGTCCAGCGCGGTGACCTCGGCCAGGCTCTGGAAGGGTTCGAGCAGGCCTCGGCCACCACGCAGGAGTTGCTGGCCCGACGCCCAAGCGATGGCCAGGTGATTTTCAATCACGCCCAGAATGTCTTCTGGGTGGGTGAGATCGCGCATCAGCGCGGCGACATCGCGAAAGCAGAGGCGTCATTCCAGCACTATCGCAGACTCGCCGAGCAGCTCATCGCGATCGATCCCGCCAATGACGATTGGCGCGCGGAGGTGGGCTATGCACAGAGCGCGCTGGGAATTCTCTTCTTTGAGCAGGGCCGCGTGGTTGAAGCAGTCGCCGCCTTCGAACGCGCGCTCGCGATCGCCGAGGGATTGGCGAACCGTCGTCCCGACGATCCTAATTTGCAGCTGGAGTTGGGTCAGAGCCACGCCTGGCTCGCCGACGCACTGCAAAGAAGCGGGCGCCTCGTCGAGACGCGCGCCCATCGCGACAAGGAACTCAAGATCTATGGGTCGATGCTCGAGAAGGATCCGACGCTCAGACAGGCGAAGTACTCGACGATCGTCGCACTGCAAAGGCTCGGTGACCTTGCGAAGATCGAGGACGACGAGAAGGGCGCTCTCGCGGACTTCCGTGAGTCCGCGGTGCAAGGTGACGCCCTCTTGGCCGGCGAGCACGACAATATGGACCTCGCTGCTGTGGTCGCGATCGGTCAGATCGATCTCGGCGAGTCCTTGCTCGCAGCGGGGCAGCCGGATGCCGCTCTTGCGGCATACCAAAAAGCCGATGCACTCCTGACGGCCGCGCTCGCCCACGACGCGAGCGTTGCTCTCTGGCGCGACTACCGTGATAGAGCCGCGCTGCTGCGGGCCGAGATCCTTTCTGCCGGCGGTCATCGCTCCGAGGCGCTGCAGATCGACCAAGAAGTGCTCGGCCGGCTCGAAACTCAGCGAGCGATTCCAAACACCGAACCCTTCTGGCTTCTCGAGCGATTCCGTTTACAGGTGGGCGATGACCTCGCGGCCCTCGGCCGTCCGCAGGACGCTCGCCCGCAATGGAGCGCCGTCGTGGACAACCTCCCGGCTCCCGCTGAGAAATACCAGCCCGAGCTTCTAAAGCTATTGTCATCGGCCGAATTGCGATTGGGTCGCACGGTGGAAGCACAAGCCGTCGCCAAGCGCCTCAAACAGCTGTCGCGAGTCCCCGGCGCGTGAGGCAAGTCGTTACAACCAATTCCCCATCAGAATGAACGGCGCCCAATAAAAAGGGTGCGCGAAGGGCGCATTCGGATCAGCTTTGAAGGGGCGCCCGGCCGCGGTGTCGGCGGTGCGCGTCAATCCGCGGCGCTGCCCCGACCCCGCGTCGGCTTTCACCGTACCGTGCAGCAGCGCCAGTTGCGCCTGGCGCAACGACTCGGCCTTGTCCAGGTGATCGACCTTGTGCGCGAGATACAGGTCGCGCATCAACGCAGCCGTGCTCTCATCCGCGACCGGCCACAGCGTCGCCAGCACCGCCTTCGCTCCGGCCTCCTGAGCGAGAGCGCCCAAGCCTTCAACTTCGACGCCGTGATGGGCCACGCTGTCATCGCCGAGCGCGGTCTCGCACGCCGACAGCGTCAAGAGATCCACGCTGCTGAAATTCAATTTGGTTCTGATCTCCGCGAGCGTCATACGGCGGCCATCCCCCAGCAACAGAAAGGAGTCGTCCATGCTGCCCGGCTTGAACTGGAAGTGGCTCGCAATGTGCACGATCGGATAGGACAGTTCGAGTCCCTCGCGCAGCGAGTTCTCGGTGAACGCCTGGTCGAGCATCACCTGGCCGGCAAGAATCCCCTGTTGACCGGCGATGCCGTTGAGTTCAACCCCCGCGTACGGCAACGCCGCGTAGCCGGGCCCGCCCTTGGTAATCCCGAGCCCCCAGACTTTCCAATCCGGATTGGACTGCACGCTCAGCTTGTCGCGCACGGCCTCGGTCACCATCACCACCGACATCGTCTCGATCAGGTAATTCTTGCCGTCGTAGAGCGCCGCGAACGGCAGGTAGCGCAGTGTGTCGTCGAGGTCGAGCATGAGAGTCTTGGCGCCGGCCTGATGCAAATCGGCGGCGATGGGCTCGATCAATAATTGATACAGCACCCTTGCCTGAGGCTCGGGATCCAGTGCCGGATTGCCCAGGGCTTTGCGGAAATTCAAAATCAGCTCGTTGAGCTTCTGACGTGCAATGGGCGCCTCTCGCGCCACCACCGCGTTGGGCGTGGTCAGGAGGATCGCGACCTTGTCGTCCAATATGAAGAATTGGGCCAAGACGGCATCGTGTCCCATCGACTTCAGGGTGCCCTCGAAAGCCCGGCTGAAATCGTTGATCTCTTGCCTGCGCCGCTTCTGAGCTTCCGGGTCGCTCGAGCTCTTGGCGACTTCGGACGCTCGCGCTTCGAATGTTGCTTGAGCGGAGTCCATGGCCGCACGCAATTCCAGCAAGCGGGACCGGTCGGCGGCATTCAGTTCGCCGGCTTTTTGGAACTTCTCCTGTAACGCGCCGTATTCCTTGCCAAGGGCCACATACTGACTCGCCAACGAGTCGAGCTGTCGATCGGGCGAATTCGCCGCAACCGTGACCTCGGTCTGAAAGATCCTCTGTTCGAGTTGGCGCTTGCTCTGCATCTCATCGAGCGTGGCCTGATCGGCGGCGCTCAGTTCTCCGTCCGCACGCAATTTCGCCTGCAGCGGCAGGCTTTGTTTTTCCAAACCGATCAGGGCATCGTCTTGTGCCGCGAGCTTCTTCTCCGCGGCGTTGAATTCGACGCTGGTCTTGCGCACATCGCCGACGGCGCCGCCTTGGGTGAATTGGATCAGCTCCTGTTCCTTGAGCATCGCCAGGACCTGCTGCGCTTCGCTCAAGCGGCCTTGCTGTATCAGCACTTCCGCGAGCTCACGGTAGATCGGTGCCATCTTGTCGACGAAGGACTGGTCTGATCCGGTGTCGCCCAGATTGCCGCGCAAACCCTGCAATGCATTCACAGCCTGCTTGCCGTAATAGATTGCGATAGTCGGTTGCGCCACGTGCGGGTCACGGTAAAACTTCATCAGGCTGCCGGCGGTCAGCCAATCGATGGCGATGTCCAACGTGCGGGCGAGCCGAAAAGCGCGCTCGAGCGCCGCCTGGGCTTCCGCATAGCGGCCGCTATCGCGCATCATGGTCGCGAAGTCCACTAACGGCACAATCAACGCAGCGCTTTCCGGACCCAAGCCCTTTTCGCAGATCGCGATCGACCGCGTAATCAACGCAGTGGCCTCCTGATATTTGTGCTCCGCGACCAGGGTATTTCCCAAACGGCCGAGCACGTAGCCGAGCGTCGGATCCTCGGCTCCCAAGCCCTGCTCGGAGAGGGTGACCACCCGGCGTTGATAGGTCTCAGCCTCGGCGTAGTGGTGGGAGGCGTCCAGCACGTTGGCGACGTCGGCCTCGTTACGCGGGACCGCGCTTTCGGTCAGTTTGAGCGCCCTGCGTGCCAGCACCTCGGATTCGCTGTAACGTCCGACACACTGCAAATTGAAAGCGAGAGCCTCGAGCTGGATCGGCAACTGAGTCGCGTCCTGCGCCTTCTCCGCGATCGCGACGGCGCGCTCGAGAAGCCGCCGCGCTTCGGAAAAACGGCCCGTGTTATTGACCAGCGTTCCGAGATCGCCGAACACGTAGGTCAGACGCGGATCGTCGGCAGGGAGCAGTTTCTCCGCGATGTCCAATGATCGCCGCAGCAGCGGCTCGGCCTCCGCATAGCGGCCGGTTTTCTCCAGGTGGTCGCCCAGCTGAAACAGCGCCAGGGCGAGCTTTCCTTGATCTTTTGCCTGCTCCTCCTTGGCGACCTCATCCCGCATGACGATCTCGATTTCCCGATATTTCTCCGCCGAGCTCGCGCTCTTGATCTGCCACAGGCGAGGGGCGATGAAGGCGCGCTGCTCCGCTGTCTGTCCCTCCGTGGCAAACGCCCGGCGCAGCACCTTTTCCGCCTCCTCGTACTTGTGCGACGCCTGCAATATCGAGCCGAGCGAGGCCAAGCTTTGAACGAGTTCGGGCCCTTTGTTCTGATGTGCCTGCTCATCGATGGCGACCATGCGTCGCAGCAGCGGCTCGGTTTCGGTCCATTGGCCCAACGCCACCAGCGTCACGGCTTCATTGTTGAGTGCGTTGCGCACGGCGATATCGTTCAGGCCGAAGGTATGTTCCGCCACGCCAAGCGCATCGCGGGCGGCCGACAACGCGCTCGCGTTGTCCTTCTTGGTACTGAAGTCGAGCCACGCGAATCCATCCTGGGCGAGCGTGAACGCTTCGGCTGGGTGCGCGTCCGCGCTTCGCGCAAGCCTGAAGCTTACTTTATCGGCGTAGCAGGTCGGCGTCTGTGCCGGTACCGATGGCGCATGGGCCTCGCCGCTCAACTCCTCGGCGCCAACGCGGTCGATGGACGCATGGGCGCGAGTCTCGAGGTCGGGATCGACATTCGGAGTCGTGCCACGCAGGTCGTCGAGGCGCCTACCGCTGAGTCGACTCGTCCCGAGTGCACCAACGATATAACCCTCATAACGATCGGGCTTGGCGTCATCGCGAATGTACAGCGTGATGGGGATCGTCAAGGTTTGATCCGCAGGACATCCCGTACCGGACGTGGCCGAGACCTTGAGGTCGCCGCGATACACGAAGACTTTTGCGTGGGCATTGATGAGGGCGGCGGTCAACACGAGGGCCAACGCGAATTCTCGACGGTGCAGTCGCAAACGCATACGACATAACCTTGGCGGCGCGCGCGTGACAGATCGCGCCGCCCGGGAATCCTATCCCATCCTGAGTCTAGTTTTTGGTGAAAGTAACCGTGCAGGGGCGGCCTTCGACGCGCGCTCCTTTGCCGGAGGTGTCGGAAAACTTGGCGTCGATGTGATAACCGTACTCGGTGCCCGCCGGCCGTTGTCCGACGGCGAACGGCGCGGCGCCGACGAGCCCGGCGGCGTACAGGTTGGCGGAACCATCTTGAAGAATCTTGCCATCGATCTGCAGCCAGCCGGGTTGACCGCGGGTGCCTTTCTCGCCGTGCAGAACGCCCTCTTTCACGGTCGATGGAAATTGAAAGGAATAACCCAAGGCGCCGTTCGAATTGACGCACGAGAGTACCGTGTCCCACGTGCCATCGAAATGGCGGTCGGCGTCGGCGGTCCATGCCGTGCCTAAGAGCAGCAGAGCGATGCCAATCGCCGCGGCGGCGGCCGTCTTGTTCATGTCGCATTTCCCTTCAGGTTCGCGGCCCGAGTGCGTTCAAGCGGTATTATAATTCGAACACCAGCAGTCGGCGGAGCACATCGATGGTGTCGGATCGAGCGTGGTTGTTGTCGGCGCTTCTGTCGCTTCTGTTGACGCTGGCAGGATCCCAAGGTTGGGCGCAGACGCAGCCACGTGCCTTTCTCGGAATAGGTCTTGCCGATATTCCCGGCGGCGGCGGTGCCGTGGTCGGCGTGATCGCGCCGGGCAGTCCGGCCGAGCGGGCGGGGCTGCAGATTCGCGATCTCGTGACGGCCGTGAATGGGTCCGCGGTGGCGCGTGCGGCCGAGGTGACGGATGCGGTGCTCGCCATGAGACCCGGCGACACGGCACACCTCGCGGTGTTGCGCGGCCGCGGCGCCGCGGCGCAGCAGCTGTCGATCGATGTCACGCTCGGCACCTCGCCGGGCGCATCGGCGCCGGCGGCGCCCAACTCGGCCGACTCCGCGGCGAGCGAACCGAAACCGGCCGCGGCGCTGCCGGGCCGCAATCACGCGCCGACCGCCGCCGCCGCGAGCCCGCGGCCACTCGCAGTCGAGGGCTATACGAACTTTTCCGATCCGCTGGAACAGGCCTTCACCATCCAAGTACCGGTTGGTTGGAGTTCGGTGGGCGGCCTCGCGCGCCGCAGCGCCTTGCAGATCAATCCGTTCCTGCGCTCCGTGTCGCCCGACAAGATGACTTATCTCATGATCGGGGAGCCGGTATTGCCGTCCTACGTGCCGCCTACGCCGCTGCGCAACACCTTGGGTTACCGCGAGGGCAAGCTGTTTGATTCGGGTCTCGGAGGTCTGTCGATGGTCCTGCACTTCATGCGCGGCACGGAATTCGCGCAGGCGTACGGACAGACGGTGCTGTCGGGTCTGTGCACGGCAGTTCGCTATCAGCAGTCGGCGGAGCGGCAGGACATGGCACAGAGCGCCGACCGGCTGGTGCCCACCGTCATTCCTTCGCTATCGAGCGGCGGCGAGGCGCGGTTCTCCTGTACGCATAATGGCCAACCGATGGAGGCGCGAATCGAGGTCGTCACCCGCACCACGCGCGACAACGTCATGTGGAACGTGATATTCCTCAAGGGCTGGCTCGCCCCGCGCACCGACGCGGAGCGCGCGGAAGAGATTCTGACGCATGTAGGAGCGAGCTTGGCGTTCGATCCGGCGTGGCTCCAGAAGCAGAGCAATCTCGACCAACAGGCGGCGAATTCGATCAACCGCAGCATGCAGGAGTTTTTTCGCCGCCAGCAGGCGGTCGTGCAGAAGCTAAATGCGGTGGATACGAGTTTTTCGTCGATGGACGAAATCGTCTCCGGTTACAGCACCTATCACGATGCTGCGACCGGCCAGGACTACAAGCTCGACAACACCAACCCCTACAAATGGATCGACAACAGCACCAGCAGAATATTCTCCACGCCCAACAACATCCCGCCGCCATGGGGTGGAGCGCTGGCGCCGCTCGCACACCTCGCGCAGTAGCGGCCCAAACCCCTTGTTTTTCTGCGCCACGCGCACGCGCGCATTATGTCGAACGCCTTATGCCAAACTCGCAAATCATTGTTTAGATGAGCGCAACAATGCAAAATGAGACCTGCGACACACGCTCACGGACGCCATCCGCGGGTTGAGGTCGAAGAGCGAATTTCCCGAACCCTCGGAATGCATTGCTAACGTCGAGCTGCAAAATCTTGATCGAGTGCGGACGCTGACGAGCGTCAAGAAAGCCCATGATGCGTATTAAGCCTGCATTCCAGACGTCGATGTTCGAGAAGGTGCTGCGAGCCTTCGGAACCGGCGACCTGCCGTATACCTATGTTCAGTCAGAACTCAAGCGGCTGCTCGAGACGGGTGAATCGCCGCACAAGCTGCTGGAAGTCATGCAGCGGCGCGAGCTGATCGAGCCCTTGCCGGAGAAGGCGCACGAGGAAGTGCTGCGCACTCTCAATGAAGCAATCGAACGCGCCGCCGCGCCCAATCCGCCGCAAAATCCGGCATCGATTCCGGGCGCGGTTGCCGCCAACGGCGAGAGCGCATCGGCGCCGCCGGGCAGTGCGGAGGCCGAGTCCGCCGCATCGCCGGCCGACGGCGCACCCTCGTTGGAAGAGCTGTATGCATCGCTCAAGTCCGACTTCGAATCATTGGCGCGCAGTTTCGAGGATGCTCAGGATCGCGGCACCGCGGCCACATCGCGCGCAGTCTCGCTGGGCGCGGATCTCGCGGCTGCCCGCGCCGCGCTCGCCGCCGAGCAAAACAAGAGCCGCGAAATGGGCAAGGCGCTGGCCGAGAAGTCCACGTTGAACGATGCGGCGCGCTCCCGCAGCGACGCCGCACTGCGGCAGGCGGAACAATTCCAAGGTGAGGTACGCCAGCTGCGCGACATGCTCGGCGCGCGCGACAAGACCCTGGCGCAAGCGCGGCATCAGCTCGCGGAGCGCGAGGCCGAATTGGCCACGCTCAAGCAGGAGCATGCGCGAACGATCACCGAACTCGAGGCGCGCGCCAAGAGCGCGGAGGCAGAACTGCGCACGATGCGCACGCAGGCGGATACGGTTGCGAGTTCCTACGTCGAGCTGCTGCAAAATCGCGAGTGGCGTCAGGGATTCGATCAGAATCGTTCGCGTGAACTCGATGCGCGCCATGAGACTGTGACGCTCGAGGTGCGCGAGTCCAAGATGGCCGCACAGATATTGGAGTCCGCGCCGCTCGCACCGCGCGAGCCGTGGAAACCAGGCGCCACGTTGCGCACCGTCGGCATTGGCCTCGCAACCGTGATCCTCGCCATCCTCGTCTGGTCGTACGTTCATCGCGGGTCGGCCGCCGCCAAGGCGCCGACGGGGCTGGCGGCTCCGCCCGCAGCCGGTGCCGTCATCCGTGATTGCCCCACATGTCCCGCCCTCACGGTGCTGCCCGCGGGTCGATTTCGACAAGGCTCCGAGGCCGTTGCGGATGGTTCCGCGCCCTTCGAGAAGCCGCTGCACTGGGTGGCGATCGCGCAGGCGTTCGCGATGTCGACCAACGCTGTCACCGTGGACGAATTTCGTGCCTTCATCTCGATGACCGGGCGGGACATGCGCGGCTGTGACATCTACGACGGCGAGTGGCGCCCGAAGCCCGAGAACAATTGGGAAAATCCCGGCTTCGTGCAGACCGGATCGCATCCGGTCACGTGTGCCTCGTGGGAAGATGCGCAGGCCTATGCCGGGTGGTTATCGGCGAAAACCGGGCATCGCTATCGGTTGCCGAGTGCTTCGGAATGGGAATATGCCGCACGCGCCGGCGGCGCGGCCGTTCAACCGTGGGATTCGAGCGGCGCGGGCGCTTGTGCCAACGCCAATGTGGCCGATGCGAGCGCGGCACGCGAGTTTCCCGGCTGGACGGTATTCACCTGCGACGATGGCTACGTCAATACGGCTCCCGTCGGTTCCTTCAAATCCAACGCCTTCGGCCTCAACGACATGCTAGGCAACGTTTTTCAATGGACGGAGGATTGTTGGCACACAGATTATATCGGCGCCCCGGTTGACGGCAGGGCACGCACCGACGGCGATTGCTCGCAGCGCGAGCTTCGCGGCGGATCCTGGTTCAGCACACCCGCCTATGTGCGAGCTAACTACCGAAACCACTTCGCTGCAAACTACCGCACCAGCAGTGTAGGAATTCGACTGGTCAGAGACTTGGCATCGTGACGTTGTGTTGGCCCGCGCGCGGCGCGGAACTAGCGATGTCCGCCCTGGGATCCGCGCTTGCATTGCTGCTGCTGACGACAGCCGTCTGGGCGCAGCCCCCGACAGCCCCCGCGGCCAAGTCCGCGGCAGCGACGCTCAAGCGCGACTTCGAGCGCTGCCGCACCTATTCGAATCTCGACGCTTGTGACGACGCGATTCGTTGGAATCCCAGCGATCCGGCGCTGCTGGTCGCGCAGGGCGACGCGTTGCAGAAGGCCAAGCGCCCGGCGGATGCGATCCGCGCCTATCGACGCGCCGCCGCGCTCGCACCCAACTTGGGCGGCATCGATGCCCGGATCGGCGCGGCACAGGCGAAGCTCTCCGCAGCACGCGCGCCGCGTGCGCGGCCGGCGCCGGTTGCCGCGGCGCCGAAGCGCTATTCGAATGCAGCCCCGGAGTCGCAGTCGCACTGACCGGCGTCATGCCACCACCGTCACATTTCCTTTCTTGCGGCTCCGCCGTACTATTGATGCAAGCCAATGGGTTCAAGGAGAGAATCTGGTGTATCGCGACACTCCCGCCGTTATACGACAAATCGGCCTCCTGATTGACAGTCAGAGGGACCATGGCACCTCGGCGTAAGCGATGCTATTTGGCGGGAATAACGGGCGCACTTTTTTCAATCCCGTGCGTAATCGCTGCGGCAATCGCATATACAAATGTCACCATCTCTTTCTTGATTTTCGTCGGCGCAGCTCCGTTGGTGGTGGCCGCATTGTCCGCTATCTGGTTCGACGCGGCAGCAAGGCGCGCCACAGCGTCACGCAGTGGACTCGCGATTGCCGGGTGTGTCGGTGCGACAATGACGTACCTCAGCGGCGTTGCGCTCTACTCTTTGTTGCTCGCAATTGTCCGCGGAGCCTCTCTGCTTGGAGCGTTTCTCATATATGCCGTGGGTTCATTGCTTGTGTTTTGGCCGCTCCTTTTGATCGGTGGCGTAGTGCTGGGCTTGATCGCCAGTACGAGACGTTTTGCCCTCTAATATTCGGTTGGG
>CAYRAC010000065.1:0-11956 GCA_964422045.1 uncultured Steroidobacteraceae bacterium | reverse complement strand
CCATCGCAAATAGTATTTGCTGACCTTGAATGATTTGCGTTTTGAGCCAAGCGTTCTCGGCCATTTGCCCGGCGTCGCCAGCCATGCAGCGCACGAGATGCGAAATCGGTGCCAGAGTACCCTGTGCCGCCATGGAGCGATCTTCTTGGGGCGGCATCCTATAAAGATAGGGGTCCGCGCCGCGCCGCGCCAATATCGAAATGCATTGACCGTCGTTCTCCACGGCAATCTCCGCCTCGCCGCACGATAGAATCACGGCGTGACCCGATGCGCGAGAAACATGCCCGGCGACTCCGTCCGCGAAGTAAATAGATGCAGAATCAACCAACGGGTCCGAGATCACGTCCACGACCGAGTGTCCAATCTCGACGTTCGAGAGGCGGGCTTGCACGTTTTCCAGCAAACGATCGCCGGCCATGAAAAGAATTAAATCCACGGAATGGGGGTGAGCCCAATAGAGCATGCCGCGGCCTAGGTTGACTCGAATCTCGCACAGCGCGCCGTACGCGCCGGAATTCGCTAGATCGCGCGCTGTTTGGTAGATCTTGAAGAACCGCCGGATCGCACCATAGGTGCAGAACAAATCCGGATTCGCAAACGTTCCTGCCAGAGCGGCAAGTTCCTGCACCCTGTTGCACAGCGGCTTCTCTATGTGCAAAGCTCGGACACCGGCGGCGGCGGCACAACGTATGATCTCGGCGCGGCCGGTGGTGCGCGTCGCTATCCCGATCAATTGCGGTTCCACCGTATCGATGAGGCTGCGGTAGTCGGTAAAGGTATTGCTCACACCGTAGGCACGCGCGGCTTTCTCCAACGCGGCAGCACTCGGGTCACATAGCGCCGCAAGATCGAGATCCGGATGCGACCTGATGGCCTGTGCATGGCTCAAGGGAAGCCAGCAACGCGGCGCGAACTTCTCCACCGATTCGCTGGTAAAAGCGCCCATGCGCCCGCACCCGATCACGGCGCTCCTGAATTTCAATGCCATCGGAGCAGGTAAGTAATGGCGGAATCCTTGCGCGTGCGCAGGTCGCTGTATGCTTGGGCAATGTCGGTCGCAGCGTAGATCCCAGAGACAAGAAGCTTTGGATTGAGCCGGCCGGCATTGATCTGCGCCGCCAGATATTGCAAATTTTCACGCTCGTTGAACCTCAAGAATCCGCGGCCGTCAGGCTTTTCCGGAGAAATGCCCACCGCCTCGATGCGCAGCTGCTTTGCATAGAAGAACCGGCTATCGAGCGGATTGAAAGATCCTGCAGGCTGGCTTCTGCCGGGAAATCCGAGACACGCAATGCAGCCCCGCATTGCCGTCATTTCCAGGGCAATCGCCCAGTCATCCCAAGTATTGGTGGTGACTATCACGACATCTGCGAGACGATCGGTCAGTGCGCTGCGCAGACTCGGCAGCTCGCCGCGCCCGAAGACCGCACTCGCGCCGCAGTTCAAGCCGATACGCTGCGCCGTCTCGTGATTCGACAGCCCGAATGTTTTTGCCCCCGCAATGCTCGCTACAGCGAGAGACGCCAGGCCGAGCGCCCCCAATCCAATGACCAATACCCGGCTGCCGGCTCGCGCATCGGACCTCAGAATCGCGTTGTAGCCTAAATGATAAAGGTAGGTGCAGACGATATCCTCGGCACTGTCCTTTTCTCCGAGCACAAGCAGCACATCATCCACGTGCATCGCGAAATGACTTCGATGCGAGGTAAAACTGAGAACCCGATCGCCGGCGCTGATGCCATTCACCTCGGCACCGACCGCAAGAACACGTGCCACATTGCAGTAGCCCTGAAGCCGCGGGTAGATAACCCCGTCTCTCAACGCCGGCAATCCGCCATAGGCTGCGAGTTCGGTGCCCGGCGATATGGCAGTGACCAAAGTTTCGCACAAGATCTCGGCAGACTCGAGGGCGCCTGTGCTGAGAATTTCGCGGCGGATCTCGAGTTGGCCGGGCGCATTCAGGTAGACCACGCACGCCTCGATAGTTGGTGGGTTAGTCATGGGTAACCCTTGCCGATGACGATATAAGCCGGGCGCGCGCGCGCGTCCATCTGCGCCGTGACCGCAAATGCGCAAGACGCCGGCGGCGTCGCGCAGGCAGGTCCGGCGGATTCGCCCGATGCAGAGCTCCAGCCTTTGAATTGCCAGCGTCCCGGTTGCAATTGTTGCCAGTACTTCGGATTGCGATGCAGATCCATCAGGAACTGCAGCGAGCTCGGCGTCACGCCCAACCACTCACAAAACAAATCAAGATGTTCGGGGGGACGTTGTTCGTAATGGCGGACGAGTGCCAGACCCTGGTCCCGCGTGAGCCTGCCGTGGCGTATCTCGCGGCAGGCGTGGTCGGTCACCTTGGAATAGCCGTGCTTGTACAATTTCAACTGATCGTGCAAGTTCATGTAGTTGAAGCAATCCACATGATCGTAGCAATCGAAGGTGCGGGCGAAGCGCGCGCTGCGGTACCCGTGAGAGGACATCATGAGCTCGTGCTGCGCCTTCGGATCCCAGCGCACGTAGTTTCCGAGATAAATCCCAACGACACCCACGGCATCGAGGGAACGGTCGTCAGGATAGCGGTATTGCCACACATCGTCCTCGGTGAGCGTGTCGAAAACGGAAGGCAAATCGCTGCCCTCCATGCTCATGAGGTCGTGGTCCTTGCGATAGCGCCGAGTCATCTGTACTGCGTGTTCGTGCGAAAACATACCGACCTGTTCGAGTCCTTGGTGAGCGCCCCAAATCACCAGCGGGACACGGTATCTCACCGCCGTCTGCACGGGAAAAACGCTGTGGCCAGCCAGACAAGGCCAATAAATGCTGCCAAATCTGCGCAGCGTGGCGCGCGTGATCTTGCGCACTACGGCTGGATTGACATTCTGCGACACGATGTCGCAGTCGAAACGGATCCGTAGATTGGCCAGATTGCGTATCCCGAGTTCCGTATTGAAATACTTATTGTAGGTGACCAGCAGAGGATTCAGTTTCAACCGTTCTTTAACCAGATGCACGATGAAGTAGGAATCGTTAGCCCCCGTGACGGGCACGATGCAATCGTAGTTGCGGCCACCGCGGCTGCGGTACGCGTGCACGACGGATTCGAGCAACTGCCAGCGGGCGTTCCAATCAAGAACGTCCTTCTCTTCGTGGATGCGGCAGCCAGAGCAAATGCCTTGGCTATCGAGCACCAAGCCGAGCGGATGATCGGTCGAGTAGAGGCAACGCTTGCAGAATCGCTGCGCTTGCATCGCTTCCGTCATTTCGAGTCGCTCACGAAGCGCGCCTCACGAATGCTGGATCCGCCAGCTTGCCGCTTAAATGTTTGTACTGCATGCTCCCGGTAGCACAGGAAGTTGCCGATTCCGGCGGCGGCCACGCGTTCGTTGGCGAACAGAGTCTCGAGTTGAGCGGCCTCGCTCACGCCGCCAAAGGCTATCAGCGGAACATCGGACGCCGGCAAGCGCTTGATCAATTCGATATTGAATGCGCCGGCGCTGCCTTCGTTTTGCCAGTCGATTATCAAAGCCTCGGAAACCACACGCGTATCGAACAGGGACAAATCCTCGCCAGTCAGAGGCTCCGAGCGACCGGACAAATAATTCAGCCGCTGAAGATCTTGGCCGTCGAACGACAGAGGCAAGGCGCCAATGATGGCCTGCGCTCCGGTGAGCGCGGAAATCCCGCGCACGACTGCGGCATCGCGCAAGGCGGCGTCAATGCAGACCCGCTCCGCGCCCGCTTGAATGATCGCGCCCGCATCGGCCACGGTGCGAATTCCGCCGCCGAATCCAAGCGGAGTCGATAGCCCCAACGAACCAAGCCGACGCAGCAGATCGAAGTCCGGGCCCAGACCGCGGCCGGTTCGATCGATGCACAGAACGAGAATCTCGTCGGCGCCCCAGCGGTCCAGATTCTCGGCCAGCCATTCCGGATGACCGAGGGGCAAGTATCGTCGATAGCCAAACGATTGTACGGCCCAACCATCCTTGACCGTAATGACTCCGACTAGACGTTTCTTAAGCATCGCACAGACCAAGGATTAGTCGCCGCAGCAATGCACGGCCGGCTGCCTGGCTTTTCTCAGGGTGAAATTGTACACCGACAATTCGGTCGCGGCGGATCGCGGACGCAAACTCCTCGCCGGCACTGGTGCGGCAGATTTGAAACTCGATCGGCCCGCGGTAGGCGTACGAGTGGTTGAAATAGAACGCCTGGCCGTCGCTGTCATGAAACAACGGATCGACCTGCACCTGTTCGATCGTGTTCCACCCGATGTGCCAATGCGGCTGCGGCAGGCCCACCACTTCTCCGGGTACAAGCCCCAAGCCGTGTGTAAAGCCGTCCTCGTGTGAAGCTTGCGCGAGCAGCTGCATTCCCAGACATATGCCCAACAAGGGACGGTCGCGCTGTGCCCACTCGAGCAGATAGCGGTCTAGCCCGCGCGCATGCAACGCCTCGATCGCCGGGCGAAAAGCGCCCACCCCCGGCAGCAGCAAGACGTCGCAGCTGTCGAGCAACGCCGTCTCGTCACTCGTCCTGCATCGCCATCCTAATTCGTTGAGCGTATGGCGCACCGAGGCGTGGTTGCCCACGCCATAGTCGACGATTCCGACGGTCACCTTGCTCACAAGCCGACCCCGACTTTGAAACGCCGTCGGATGGCTCCGTCGTCGGCCACATCGAACAGCGTGCGATTGACGGAGGTGCGCACGTGAAGCCAAAACTGATGGCTGGTGATTCCGATGTATTCGCAGAAGCTCTCGATATAGGAGGGCGCGCACGCATCGTCGTACTGCTCTACCAATTCGATTGCCCGCTCGCGCGACATGCGGCCGAGACGTATTTCCTCGTTGACGTAGTCAGTCACCCGCCCAAAACCAAATTTGTAGTATTTGATCATCTGATTGAGGGTGACCCAATCCTCGTCCAACGATGTGACGCCATAAAGATCACCCGTGTTGTCCACGGTGTCGTCGCGCTTCTCAAGACCGTAAGTGCAGGAGTAGGCCGCATTATTGACCAGCGACCAGTCGCCCAGGAACCACCCCAGGTACACAATCTGCAAATCGACGGCTTCGAACTCCGGCGCCGCGGGATAGCGATAGGGCAGCAGCATGTCCTCATTGAATCCCGCCTCGAGCATCCACTCGAGGCCGCCGCCGCTCAGCGTGTTCATATGGCGCAAGTTGTTGCCGTCATAGCCGGTCCTGCCGAGAGTCTTGAGATCCCCGAGCTGCAAGCCCGGATTTTCGCCCCACAAGATCAGTGGAATTCCGTGGCGGATCGCTAGTTGCGGCACGCAGCTGAACAGCGCGAGTTCTGTGGAACGTGCCCAGTTGGTGAAGCGGTCAAATGAGGCGCGCATCAGCCTGCGCCAGGTTTCCGGCGCCGGCGCGCTCAGCACCGTATCGAACCCCAGCTCGATCAGATTCGAAATGTTGTCGACGCCTCGCGCCGTCACCTGTTGCGGTGGGTATGAAAGGCAGGCAAGCAGCGGCCTCAAGCGCAACTTTTCGCGTACAAAGAGTGCCTGACGTAAGCTGTCCTTGCCGCCGCTGACGCCGATGATGCAGTCGAAATATTGACCCGATTTACGCCGATAATGCTCGAGCACATCCTGCAGGATCTCATACCGCTCCTGCCAATCGACGTACTGCAATTGTGCGAAGTAATGGCACGCCGAACATATTCCGGACTCGGTGAATCTCGAGTTCGGCCGGGTGTCCGGTTGCAGGCATTGGGGACAGTACTTCACGAGGCGGGGTTGATCAGCGCGTCCAGATGCTCGAGGCCCGGATGCTGCAAGGAGCACAGCGGCGCTGCGGGCGGCAGGTAGGAAACCGCGCGCCGACGAGATTCCAAGGCGACGATGAGTGCATACGACTCGAGACCGGCGGCCATGTCCGCCCATGCGATGTCCTCCGACAACGATCTCCCCACCGACAGCGCCAGCCGTTTGCGGTTTTGTCGGCGCAGCCATGGCAGATACTTGGACGTCGGCTCAGAAGGGTGCGGCCGCAGGCGAATGACCATTTCGTCCGGTGTGGGTGAAAGAGCGGCCATATTCTCCATCAAGTAATCGAGCGCGCGGAATTCTGCCGGATCCGGGGCGCCCACGATCCAGTCTTGCCTAATCGGCTCCAGCAGCACCAACAAGCGTGCCGGCGGAACTGCTGGCACGCGTGTCGAGTGCCGTGCCACCGCGGCAGCCTCTGACTTCAAGTACAGATTCTCCCATATCGCCACGGGGCATGCGCTGCCGAATGTCGCAGCGGCGAGGTTGGCCGCCTGCCGATCGGTGACGACGAGCAAATCCGGCAGCGTTTCCGCGCCATCGCGGGTAAAGCGCATCCGATAATTCACCCAGTGATCAAGCGCCGCAACAACCGGAATTCCGCGTAATCTGGCCGCCGTTCTCGCCTCGTGTTCAAGTCTGCTCGCCCAACCGGAACCGCTCAGCAGACATGATGCCCCATCGAGCGATTTCGACAAGGGTTGCGCGGTTCGGTTCGGTACCGCCGCTGCGAATATTTTGAGTGCCGGCCCCTCGGCGCAAATCTTATAATCGCGTAGCCGATCGCTTGCAACCCATGCGGCGACCATGTTGGCGCCGCCAGCGTCATGACAACAGACCGCCACGGGCGCCGGTAGATCAGCGATCGACGAAGCGCGCGTAATAGAGAACGTCTTGTTCCACGCCATCGATAATCTCCTGCCTGGTGCGCACGGCCTCGAGATGCATCCCCGAGCGCTCCATAATACGCACCATGCCCATGTTGGGCCGCGCGGCGCCGCCAGTAACCTTGCGCATCCCCCACGACGCAAACAGATTGTGCATCAGCGTCGTCCAAGCCTCGAGACCGTAGCCCTGACCCCAGCAAGCTCGATCGCCGATCAATATCCCCATGTCCGCGGTCGTATGCTGATTGGAAATGTAGGCGGTCATGGTGCCGATCATGCGGCCGCTCTCGGCAAGCCTCACCGCGAGAAACACATTCGTGGTGCCGGCAAACGAGGCTATGTAGTCACGCGCGGATTGTCTCGAGTGCGCGCGAAAGCGTTGATTGCTGAAACGCATGACTTCCTGGTCGTTCAACCATGATAAATACTCGTCGGAGACGCAGGCTTCATCGAATGGGTGGATGGCGAGCCGGCGTGACTTGAAGCTGACGGGACCCGGCGTCGTCATCCCAGGTTTTGCAGATTCGCCCAAACCTTGTAGAACGCTGCGACCACGAGTTCAATTTCGGCGGGCGTGTATTCATGCGCGCAAATATTCAGGAAAAAGAAATCCTGTTCGTGCAGTCTCTCGGCGACCGGGCAGCGCTGTGTAGACGCTCTTCGCGAGCAATCGGCGCCCAAACCCAGCCACGGAAAACCGTTTTTCCCATAGGCAATGCCACGCGCGAACATCGGAAGACGATGCACGTTCTGATACCCGGAGCCGAGGCCGGTAACTCCTTCCGCGCGCAGAGCGGCGATGATCGCGGCGCGCGGGACGTTCGTGCGTTCGCTCTGCAAGCGCATGCCGAAGACATAGTAGACGTGAGTGCACTGCGCGGAGACTTTGGGAAGGATCAATCCGGGAAGACCGCTCAAACCCTCTGCCACTCGTCGCGCCGCATCTTGCCGCGCCGCGACCTTGGCAGCGAGTTTTCGCAGTTGCTCGCGCGTGATGGCAGACTCGATCTCGCCAAGGCGGAAGTTGTAGCCGATCATGTTGGAGAGCTCGGCCGGATCTTCGGATTTGATCACGGCCTCGGCGTGGTTGCGGATAAGCCGCAGCCGCTGCGCGTACCGATCATCATCGGTGACCAGAATCCCGCCTTCTCCGCAATGTATGTGCTTGTGGTAGTTGAGACTGTAGCCGCCGATATCCGCCAGAGTGCCGGCGTACTTGTCCTTGTAGCGTGCCCCCGGCGCCTGCGCGGAGTCGCTCAGAAGCGTCAGTTTATGGCGGGCGGCTATGCTCCGCAATCGTTCCATGTCGGCCGATTGCCCGAATATATCCACCGACATGATCGCGCGGGTGCGCGGCGTGATCGCCGCCTCAACCGCATTAGGATCAAGATTGAAGGATTCCTCATCGATGTCGGCAAAAACCGGGATGGCGTTCCAGTGGACTATCGCGGTGGCGGACGCAGCCATGGTCCACGGTGTGACAATAATTTCGTCGCCGGGCTCCGTGCCAATCGCTCCGACCGCGGAAATGAGACCCGATGTCCAGGAATTCACCGCAACAGCATGGCGCACGCCGAAGTACGCGGCGGCCTCGGCCTCGAGCGCCCGAACTTCGGGACCGCCCATGAATCCCTCGCCAGGGGCGCCGATATAAGCCGACAGCACTCCGGTCTTGAGCACCCGGTTTGCAGCTTCAATCTCCTCAGCGCCAAGGCTCCGATAGGGCGGGAATGCTTTCGCGATGACGGGAGCACCGCCGTGCAAGGCCAACTTTTCCTTCATGACCCGCATTGTACGTTGCACTCAATTCCCGTGGCCAGTGAACGGCGCGCCGCATCGGCTGCCGCCAGCGCTGCGACGCCATCCCTGCCGCTGCACTTTGCCTGCCGGCCCTGACCCAGCGCGGCGACCACATCTTCGACCAGTCGCAGCGCGACATCTTTGAATCCGGAGGCTATTTCTCCGCTGGGTTGCAAGGTCCTATAACCGGAGAAGTGCGGACTATCGGCCACCGAATCCCAGGAGATCCGCACGCCGGAATCCATCAGCCGCAGCCGGCCCAAGCTGCCGAGAATATCCATCTCAAAAATTGTATAGCGCTCCTCATCGAGTCCCAGGAGAAATCCCGTCTGACCGTCCGCAAACATCATGCGGACATGACAGGTCGGATCCGGCTGCCTGCCGCCGGCATGGCCCGACCAAGCCTGGACTCGAGCGATCTTACCGACCATCCACTGCGCCAAATCGAACCAGTGCGTGCCGTTATGCATTATACCCTTGGTATAGCAACCTTGAACTGCCTGCACCATGCCAAGATCGCCGGCGATCAGGCGGCGGCGAGCTTCGATATGGCTTGGCGCGAATCGGCGTGAATAATTCACGGCCAGGATCACCCCGCGGCTGTCTGCGAGCTCAACCAGCGCCCGCGCTTCGGCAAGATCCGTAGCCAGCGGCTTCTCGGCAATCACCGCGCGCACCCCGGCATGGTTCAGTACTTCCCTGAGCACCGCCGCGTGCGTCGCATCGGGCGTGCAGACGCTCACTATTTGCGGGCGCGTGCTCGACAGCAGGTCGGACAAATTGTGGAATCCGCGGCCCAGGCCGAAGCGCGTCGCCGCGGCCTGCGCGCACGCAGCATCCGCATCGCAAACACCCGCCAATTCGGTATCCGGACATGCCGCATAGGCCGCGGCATGCGACTGGATGCCGTCGGCACGCGGGTCGTCCGCGACTCCCGAGCCAATCCAACCGCAACCGACGACCACAGCGCGCCACATCAGCCAATGAGATCCCATGACATCGGCGTTCCACGCGGCACGGTTCTATTGACGCGCTTGCCGAGCAACATGCTGAGGTGCTGCGGCGGCAAGCCGTTACCCGGTCGAATCGCCCGCAGATTTTCCCGGGTAAGCGCATCGCCCGCGGCCAAGTCAGTGCATACGTACAGGCTGCGGCGAAACACCAGGGACGGAATTTCCTCAGCGGTCGGCAGGGTTTGTACGCTGCCGAGTGCCAGCCAGGCCATGCGGCACGATTCGACCAGTTGCTTGAGTTCGGGCGGCTCCAAAGAGAATGTCGAATCGACGCCGCCTGAAGCCCGATCCAGAGTTACATGCTTTTCGATGACCGTCGCGCCGCAGGCGACGCTGGCGGTGGCCACGGCGATGCCCAGCGTATGATCGGAGAGCCCCACTTCGCAGCGATAAAGATCGCGCAGATAGGGAATGGTGCGCAGATTCGACGAGGACGGATCTGCGGGGTAATTGCTGGTGCATTTTAACAGCACCAAATCATGACCGCCCGCCTCGTGCACCGCCCGAACGGCCGCGTCGATCTCAGCGAGGGTCGCGAGGCCGGTTGAAATGATCACCGGTTTGCCGGTGCGAGCAACTCGGCGTATCAGGTCGAGATCGCGATTTTCGAAGGATGCAATTTTGAACGCCGGCACGTCCAGGGATTCGAGGAAATCCACCGCAGTGCCGTCAAACGCCGAACTGAACGCGGCCAAGCCGTGCTCGCGCGCACGCTGGAACAGCGGCTTGTGCCATTCCCACGGCGTGTGAGCCTCTTCGTATAAGGCATGCAGATTGCGGCCGAACCAGGGACTCTCGGGATTGCGGATGACAAACTCGCGTTCGGCAACATCGATCGTCATTGTGTCGGCGGTGTAGGTCTGAAGCTTCAACGCATGCGCGCCGCTCGCTGCAATCGCATCGACGATCTCGAGGGCCCGGCTGAGCGAGCCGTTATGGTTACCCGACATCTCCGCGATGATGAACGGAGGCGCGCCCTCGCCTACCTCATGCTTGCCGATGCGGATCATCGTTGCCCACCTCGATATTCCAAACCTCCATCAACCATGGTCTCTCGCCATCCAAGCTGCTGAAAAATATTCCTGCTCGCGGCGTTTTCAGGTTTTACGCGGGCGATGAAGCGGCGCGCGGCACGGCTGCGGCCGAAAAGCAGTGCCCGTTCTACCAACGCCCTGCCAAATCCGAGCCCGCGCAAGTCGGGATCGACGCTGAAGGACAATACTGCCTCATCGTTCCTAAAATCCAATCTCGCCTGGCCGGCCGGAAGTCCCTCCACTTCGCCGATGACCATATCAGAATTGCGATCAGACAGCTTCGCCTGGAACCATTCGAAATGCGTCTGCCAGACGATCGGACTGCTGTCAAAGGACATTTCGCGCGTCAACGGCTCGTTGCGCCAATCGAACAGCAGACCGGCGTCGGCGATCCTTGCCCGCCGCAGTCGCAGGCGGGACGGCAATGGCGGCACGATCGCGGCGCCCGCTCGGGCGACCCCGTGACCGTCAACGAGCGGCGGCGGGTCAGCGGCTGAACGCAGCGCGCAACTGACGGCGGTCGTGAGTTCGGCAACGGATACCGAAGCAGCGCGCCCCGCCCAGATGACTGCGCCGGCATCGGCAAGATGGGAGACCGGCCCCTCTTGGTTTGGCGCCAGCGTGACGACTATGCTCGGCAGTCCCATGCACAGGCGCTCTGACGTCGCAACGCCGCCGGCGCCGATGGCAAGATCAGCGCGAAACATCAATCCCGCCAGCGTCGACAAGTCTTTGAAAATCGCCGTCCCGGGACGCTGCGCAGCGGCAGCCGCAACAGCTTCGGGAGCCGGATGATTGACGCCCAGAACGACGTCGACCGCTAGGTGCGCGAGCTCTGGAGCTTGCAGCGCGCGCAGCGCTTTGCTGGTTTCGTCGGTTGCATCGCTGGCACCGAAGAAAACCAGAACGCGGCGCGGTGCGCCGCGCCGCGGCACGAGTGCTGCGCGCAGATTCGCGTAATCGCGCTGCAACAACGCATAGCGAGGACCCAGCAAGAGTCGGCAATGGGTTGGAACCAGACCGGCATACCGATTTCCCGTCTGGCAGCCAAAAAAATTTTGATCGAGCAGCACGTCGCAGTCGTGTGGTCGGTCGGCCAAGTCATCGATGACCACGATGCGCTTGACCCAGCGCCGCTGTGCCCGCTCCCACTCGGCATCGATGCCGTAATGATCGATGATGAGGCATTCGCTGCGCAGCTGTTCTAACACCTCGCAGGTCTCGGTGCGATCCTGCAGCTTCGGCACCTGAAGCCAATTCACTGCCGCTTTGCTGTCCGCCGCGCCGGCGGATGGGGTGAGACGAACGACCGGATAACCCTCGCGCTCTATGTTCTCTACGAGATCGCCGGGCAACGGGCGGCAAATGAAAGTAATGGCAGCACCGTTGCCCGCCAGCCGACCGGCCAAGCTAAGGCAACGGATGACATGC
>CAYRAC010000064.1:0-11994 GCA_964422045.1 uncultured Steroidobacteraceae bacterium | reverse complement strand
AGCAGCACGGCCGCGGCCAAGCAGGCGGCGAGCGTCAGTGAACGATGTGCTTGAGCCATGTCTTGATCTTGTCACCCATCGTGCCGGATGGCGAGCCAGGGGCGGGCCGCGGACCGCAATTCGTGTTCGCAGGCAGCACCGTACCGGTCGGAACCGCGACCGCAACGGCGTCTGCGCTGCACGCCGGCGTGGTCTCCAGTCCATCCGCGAATCCGATCCAGCGCTCCTCGATGAGTTCCGGCGGCACGGGTTGAAAAGACGTCGAGCTGAGCGCCGCCATGGTATCGGCCCACACCGGCAGCGCTCCGGCGGCGCCCGTAAGTCCGGTGACGCGGTTGTCGTCGTAGCCCACCCAGACCACGGCGAGGTAGCTGCCGGTGAATCCTGCGAACCAACTGTCGCGCGTATCGGAGGAGGTGCCGGTCTTGCCGGCGACGACAATTCCCGGCGGCAGGCGGGCCGCCGCCTCGCGGCCGGTGCCGCGGGTCGTCACCAGCGTCAGCATCCGATCGAGCGCAAATACCGCGGCCGCCGGTGCGGCCTCCTCGACTTGCACCTTGAAGCTCTTGAGCGGCCGACCGCGCTCGTCGACGACCGCCAGCACGGCCCGCAGGCGTGCGCGAAACCCGCCATTCGCGAGCGAAGTGTAAACCTCAACCACTTCGAGCGGCGTCATCTCCACGGTGCCCAAGAGCATGGACGGGTTCAGTGTCGGCGCGGTGTCGAGTCCGAGGCGTTGCAGCGTAGCGGCCACCTTGGGCAGGCCGAGCTCGAGTCCAAGCCGCACCGTCGCGAGATTCATCGACTCTGCCAGCGCGCGCGCCATCGGCACCTGGCCATAAAACTGATGTTCGAAGTTCTGCGGTGCCCACACGCTGCCGTCCTTGAGCTTGAGCTCGAGCGGTGCATCCTCGATCAGCGTGGCCGCGTTGTAACGGCCGGTCTCGAGCGCCGTGAGGTACACCGCCGGCTTCACCAGCGAGCCGATCGGCCGGTGCGCATCGAGTGCGCGATCGAATCCATCCGTGCCCGCATCGCGGCCGCCGACCACCGCCACCACGTCGCCGCTGTTGGGCTCGGTGACGATGACCGCGCCTTCGAGGGAGGCACCGCGCACGCGGCTCGCGGCATCGAGACGCTTCAAGTTCTGCGTGAGCGCGCGCTCGGCGGCCGACTGCGCGCGCGGATCGAGGCTCGTGTACACGGCAAGGCCTGCGGCCGCCAGATCCGCGTCAGCGTAGTCGCGCTTCAGATGGCGCCGCACCAGATCGAGAAAGGCCGGCACGTAGGCGCCGCCCGGCGGCTTTACCTTGAGCGGCGCGGCGGCGGCGCGTTTCGCGGCCGCGGCATCGATCAGGTGCGCCGCCCCGAACTCCTGGAGCACGAGATTGCGCCGCGCCAGCGCGCGATCGGGGTGTTTGCGCGGATCGTAATACGAGGGCCCTTTGACGAGCCCGACCAGCGTTGCGAGTTCACCGACATCGAGTTCCGCCAGCGGCTTGGCGAAGTAGTACTCGCTGGCGAGTCCGAAGCCGTGAATCGCGCGCGCGCCGTCCTGTCCGAGATACACCTCATTGAGGTAGGCGACGAGGATCTCCTGTTTGGAGAAATGCGTCTCGAGCCGCAGTGCCATCAGCGCTTCGGTCGCCTTGCGGCCGACACTTTGCTCATCCGACAGAAAGTAGTTTTTCACCAACTGCTGCGTGAGGGTGCTGCCGCCCTGTACGACTCGGCGGGCTCGCAAGTCGACCCACAATGCGCGCATGACGCCGCGCACATCGACGCCCGGGTGCTCGTCGAAGCGCCGGTCTTCGATGAGTTTGATGCCCTCGCGCAACAGCGGCGGCACGTCCGCGGGCGACAGGATCAGCCGGTCCTCGCCATGAATCGGAGAGACGCTGCCGATGACGGGCGGATCGAGGCGGAACACGGGCAGCGCCGCGTCCGCCTGTTTGAGGCTCGTGATCGCATTCGCGTCCGCGCCGATCGAGACGAGCTCGGCCTCGCGCAGCTCGTCAATGAAGCGTACGCGGCGCGCACGCACATCGAAGGAGTTGCCGTGCCGCCGGTAAAGCCCGGGGCCCGCCGCCGGATCGCCGGCGCGGTAGTGCAGACGCAGCAGTTCCTCCTCGAGATCGCCCGCCGAAACCGGTGCACCGACGTACAGTTCCAGAGGCGCGGCGTAGACGCGCGCCGGCACCGACCAGTGCCGCCCTTGGAATTCCTCGGTGACGAGGTGATCGAGATGCACCATCCAGGCGATGCCGACCGCCGCGAGCACTGCGCACACGACGCTGAGCGCGACGCCCCAGCGAATCAATTTAATGCGCGCTACGCGAAATTTAGCCAAAATTGCCCTTGATCTTTGCGGTCGCATAGTTTGACGGGGTGACTCATCGTGTCAATACCGAACATCCCAGCGATCATTTACGGCACCGCCTGGAAGAAATCGGACACGGCACGCCTGGTCAGCACGGCGATTCAACTGGGATTTCGCGGCATCGACACCGCCTGCCAGCCGAAGCATTACGATGAGGCGGGCGTGGGCGCGGGTGTCGCCGCCTGTCTCGGCGCGGCACTCGACCGCGCGGATCTGTACCTACAAACGAAATTCACGCCGCTGTCTGGTCAGGACCCGGCGCGGGTTCCCTATGATGCGAGCGCGCCGTTGCCCCTGCAGGTCACTCAGTCTTGCGCCGCGTCCCTCGAGAATTTGCAGACCCGGTACCTGGATTGCCTGGTGCTGCACTCGCCGCTCGCCAACGCGCAACAGACGCTGGAGGCGTGGCGCGCCATGGAGTCGCTGATCGCCGCGGGCACGGTGCTCAATCTCGGGATCAGCAACTGTCGCGCCGGGCAGCTGGCGGCGCTGTGCGCGGCGGCGCGCGTCAAGCCGGCGATTGTGCAGAACCGCTGGGTAAAGGAGACCCATTACGACCGCGACATTCGCGCCTTCTGCCGGCAGCAGCAGATTCTCTACCAGAGCTTCTGGACGCTCAGCGCCAATCCACACGTTCTCGCCGACGCGGCCATCCTCACCTTGGCCGCAAAATACGGCCGCACTCCGGCGCAAATCGTCTTCCGCTATCTGACGCAAAGCGAGGTCATCCCGTTGAGCGGAACCCGCTCGGCCGCGCACATGCGCGAGGATCTGGCGGTGTTCGAGTTCGAGCTGTCGGCGCATGAGCGAGCCGCGGTGGGTGACATATTCTAAGATGAGTACTGCTGGCTCTCGGACCTCTGAGGCATATACTTCTGCTTGTCCAACTCGCACGGTCGCCGTCCATGTCGCCGAATCGCTTGCTTGCCGCCGCTGCGCTGGCGGTGCTGTGGGCCGCCGCCGCGCGCGCCGAGACTTTTCATTATCGCGGCGACGTACAGGTAACCGCGACCTCCGGCGCGGGTTGCAGCGGAGCGCGACCCTACACGATCCACAATGTCGACCTGATGGTGCGGGATGACGCGCCAGGAATGCGCTATGAAGGCTTCGTCGGCGGCCAAGGTTTATCCGTGCGAAGGATCGCCGGCGCCCGACTCGATCAGCTCAGCGTCACGGTTGCAGTGTCCGATCCGAAGCTTGCCGCTCGATTCCGCCTGTCGCTGAGCGCTCTCGGGAGCGATGCGTTGAGCGGACACACCGAGGCGGCCTCGGTGCCCGCGGATACGCCTGGTTGCTACATTGACACGGCCGATTTGAATCTGTCCCGCGAGGCCGGCCCAGCGGGCGATTACTTGCAGCGGGCCGCGATGCAGTTTCACATCTTGCAGCTGCAGGCGCAGTGGGCGACCCTGTGGCAGGAGAAAGACTACGGCGCCGCGCTCCCGGTCGCGCGGCAGGCCGAAGCGCTCGCGGAGCAGTCTTTCGATGCCGCCGACGCCCGCCTCGCGCCGTCGCTGGTGCGATTGATTGCAACGCTCATGTGCTCCGGCAACGCGCCCGAGGCTGCGGTACAGCTGCGTCGTGCGTTTGCACTGGATGGCCGCAGCCCGGTGCGAAACCAACAAATTCTAGGCGAATTGACCCAAACCACTGTGGCTGCACACAAGTACGCCGAGTTCGAATCACTGCTGCGGCAGACAATCGCCCTTGAAGAAAAAGCGACACCCCCGGCGGATCTTGCCACGTACCTCAACTATTTGGGCTATTTGCTGCAGAGTGCCTCGCGCTATGCGGACGCCGAGCCCGTGCTGCGGCGGGCCCTTCGCCTCGATGAGCAGACGCTGCAGCCGAACGATCCGCAACTGGCGTACGTCGTGAGTCAGCTGGGCCAAGATCTCATGTATACCGGCCAGTACGCCGAATCCGAGCAGCTGCTGCGGCGCGCCGTGGCAATCGCCGAAAAGACCACGCCGCCCGTCTATCTTGGCGACTACCTCAACACGCTCTCCGATATGTTGCGCATCGTCGGCCGCTTCGATGAGTCCGAAGCGCTGGCCAGAAGGTCCTTGGCGCTCGCCGAGAAAAGCGGGGCGCCTGAGAGAATCGCCGCCGCCGCGACCGTGCTTGGAATTCTGCTCTCCTACTCGGTGCGAGACGCAGAGTCCGAACAGTACGTGCGTCAGTCATTGCAAATTTTTGAGAAAATCGACTGTCCGGCGCATCCCGACGTCGCCGTGGCGCTCAACAATTTAGGATTGACACTGGTGCAACTCGGCCGCTACCGGGAAAGCGAGCCGCCGCTTCAGCGCGCGATCAACATCTGGGAAGCCAATCTCGGCCCGCTGCACGTCAATTTGACGCGGGCCTTGATGAATTTGGGCACGGCGTTGATGCAATCGGGCGACTATGCGGGAGCCGAGCCGGACTTCCAGCGTGCCTATCGCATTGCGGCCATCGCCGGTGTCGCGCCGCCCGTTTGGCGCACGCCCAGCAAGTTGATGGAGCTATACGGCAACCCGCATGTCGCGCAACCCGAGCTCGCCATCTTCTACGGTAAGAAAGCAGTTAACACCTTCCAAGGCTTGCGCGGCAATCTTGGCGGTGCGGCCGGCGCACAGGAATCCTTCTTGAACACGGTGGAGCCGACTTATCGAAAGCTGGCCGACCTTTTGATTCAACAGGGCCGACTGGGCGAGGCGCAACAGGTGCTCGCCCTGTTGAAGGAACAGGAATACTTCGAGTTCATCAAGCACGGCGCGGGCACCCAGCCACGGATAACGACGCTCGATTTCACGCCGGCCGAAACCAAGCTCGCGCAACCGGATGCACAGATCGTGGCTCTCGACAAGGAATCGGCCGCGTTGCATACGAAGCTCGAAGCCGACGGCAAACTGAGCGCGGCCGAGAAGAAGAAATTGGATGGGCTGCCGGCACAAATCGAGGCCGCGCAGACGGTGTTCCAAGGCCAAGTGGCGGCGCTGCGCAAGCCGACCGACCAGAAGCTGCAAGATCTCGGGACGCGCTACGTCGCGCTCGGCAAGGAATACGGCGCATTGCAGGAAAAATTCCGCAACGAGGGCGACAAGTTCAGTGCCCAAGACCACGCGCGCCTCGGCGAGTTGCGCAACGCCATGGATGCGGCGCAGGCCACATTCGATGCACGCGCCGCGGAAGTTGCCAAGAATTCGAACGACCCTGAGGCGCAAAAACGACGCCAACACGAAATCAATGACTTCAGCCGCGCCTTTCAGGGCACTTTGAAAGAATTGGGACACGACGCCGTGTTGGCTCAATACTTCATATTGGACGACAAGGTGTCGATTCTCTTGACCACGCCGAACGCCGTGGTGTCGCGCGAGTCCGCGATCAAGCGCGCTGCGCTCAACGCGCAGATCCAAAGTTTCCGCAACTCGCTGCGTAACCCGCGCCAGGATCCGCGTCCCGAGGCACAGTCGCTCTATCGATTGTTGGTGGGCCCGATTGCCGACGATCTGCGCCAAGCCGGTGCCAAGACTCTGATGCTGTCGCTCGACGATACCTTACGCTACATCCCCTTCGCCGCGCTCAACGACGGCAAACAATATCTTATCGAGAATTATTCGCTGGTAATGGTCACCGAAGCGGTGCGTGACAAACTCGCGCAGCTGCCGATCGCAGAGTGGACGGTGTGGGGACTCGGAACCACCCGGGCGGGTCCGGGCTACGATGCGCTGCCGTGGGTCGACGTCGAGTTGAACGGTATCGCCGGACAACGGGGCGTGCTCCACGGCAGCGTACTGCTCGACAAGTCATTCAACGAATCCTCGCTGCGCGATGGCCTCGATCAACACTATCCCGTCATTCATATCGCCAGCCATTTCCAATTCACGCCGGGGAGCATGGACGATTCCTTCCTGCTGTTGGGCGACGGTACGCACATGACGCTCGCGCAAATTCGCACCAAGCTCAACTTCAATGATGTCGAGCTATTGACGCTGTCCGCTTGCGACACCGCGCTCGGCGACGGGGGCGGCGCCCATCATGGGGTCGAGGTGGAGGGTCTCGGCGCGCTCGCACAGGAGGCCGGCGCCAAAGCGGTCTTGGCGACTTTGTGGCCGGTGGCCGATGAAAGCACCTCGGAGTTGATGCGCGCGCTGTACCAGGAGCATCGCGACCGTCACCGCGACAAGGCCGATGCACTGCGCGCAGCACAACTTGACTTGATTCGGGGCACCGTGACTCCCGACGCAACGGCCGAGGACAGCCACCGCAGTCTCACGCGCAGCGACGGCGCTCCCGCCGGCGGCAATTTCAAGGCCGATCCGCAAGCACCTTTCGCTCATCCCTTCTATTGGGCACCCTTCATCTTGATGGGCAATTGGCTGTAGGCGGTGAGTTCAGTGCCCGAGACGGTGCACCTGAAGCGCACGCTCGGCCTGCGCGACACGGTGTTATTCATCATCACCGCCGGTACCGGCCTGCAATGGTGTGCGGCCGCGGCCGCCGCGGGCCCGAGTTCGCTCATCCTCTGGGTGATCGGCGGCGTGCTGTTCTTCGTGCCGTTGTCGGTGTGCGTCGTGTTTCTGTCCGCGCGCTATCCCGACGAAGGGGGATTTTATGTCTGGGGCAAGCGCGCCTTCGGGCCGTTTGTCGGGTTCATGACGGGCTGGACCTACTGGACCGCCAATCTGCCGTTCTTCCCAAGCGTGATGTATTTCAGCGCCGGCAGCGCCTTGTACTGGTCGGGTGAGTCCGACGCGGCCGCGCGCGCCTCGCCGCGTTACTTCATCGCCTTCTCCATCGGGGCACTGATCGTCGCGGCCGCGCTCAACCTGCGCGGCATGACGATCGCCAAGTGGTTGAACAACGCCGGCGCCGCGGCGCGCTGGGTGGGCACCGCGCTGCTGGTGGCCCTGGGGATCGCGAGTTGGTGGCGTTTCGGGCCGGCGACGCCGATCACCCGCCGCAGCATCGTTCCGGGACTGCGACTGAGCGACGCGATTTTTTTTGCGACGATCGCCTTCGCGTGGACCGGCATCGAGGCCACCTCGTTGATGGGCGGGGAAATTCACGATCCGAAACGCACCGTGCCGAAGGCGCTCGCCATCGGGGCGCCGATGATCGCCGTGATCTACTTGCTCGGCACCGCCAGTGTCTTGCTGTCGCTGCCCCCGGACCATACCAATGCGCTGTACGGTGTCTTGGAGGCGATCAGCGCCGATGCGAGGCGGCTCGGTCTGCCGGCGCTCATCCCGATCGGCGCTCTGTGCGCGAGTCTCGCCGGCCTCGGCAGCATTTGCCTGTGGCTCGGCGCCGTCGCGCGAATCCCGTTTGTCGCGGGCATCGACCGCTATCTGCCCAAACGCTTTGGGCGGCTGCATCCAAAGTACGGAACCCCGTCGGTCGCCATCTGGACGCAGGCGCTCGTCACCGTCATCTTCGTGTTGCTGGGTCAGGCGGGAACCTCGGTGCGCGGCGCCTATAATGTGTTGGTCGATCTCACGGTGATCGTCGGGGTACTGCCGTTCATCCCCTTGTTTGGCGCTGCGATCAAGCTGTCCGGGGAGCCGTCCGCGGGCGCGGATCGGGTTCCCGGCGGTCGAACGACCATCGTCGTCATGGGCTTGATGGGTCTCGTCACGACCACGGTTGCGATCGTGCTCGCGTTTGTTCCGCCCGCCGATGACAAGAATCCCGCGCTGGCCGCGTTCAAGGTCGCCGGCATGACGGCCGCCATCCTGGCCTGCGGCGCCGCCATCTACTATCGCGGCTCGCGGCGGCGCTCGTTCACGCCGCCAGCGAGTGCTGGAACACCGATAGCGGTCGATCCGACAGCATAGCCTGCAACTCTTGCGTACTGCGCCCCTCGGGCGTCAACCACGCATCGATGCGATCGGGCTTCAAGTTGATGACGCAGCGATCATGTCCGGCAGCGGCCACCTCCGGCGGCGGCTCGTCGGTGATCGCCGCAAAGCCGCGCACGTCCGCTTCGTTGGCGCCCGTCCAATGCGAATACAGACAGGCGATCAACATGTACTGCGGGGGTCGCGGGGTAAACTGCAGCACGGCGTTTTGCCCGCTCGGCGCTTGCACATTCTCGTAAAAACTCTCGGCCACCATCACTGCATGATGGTGGCCAAACTGCTCGTTCCAGAATTTTTCCAGATTGTCGCGCCGCGCGTTGTACAGACCGGGAAATTTTTTATCATAGAATGACGGCTTGCCGGCCGGCCGGCAAAAATAGCGCATCGGCGTCAAGATGTTGTCGCCGTCCTGGCGGATCACGACGCCGGTGAACACCTGCGGAAAAATCCGGTTGTCCTCGAAGGTCGGTTCGTTGCGGCGCAAATCGCTCAATTTCTGTGTAAGGGCTGCAATCTTCTTGCCGGCGATTCGCACTTCCTCGCGGGCCTTTTTGGTTTCCTTCTCTTTGAGCGAGCGCTCGGCATTCACCAAGCGGGTCTTTTGCAAGAACAGGTCCGTCTCGTGGCGTGCGGCCATGCGCGTCCGATGTTCATCGATGGCCGCCTTGATGCGCCGGCCTTGTTGATCGGTCGGCTCATCGAAGTTCGCCTCGAACCCGCGCGAGATGTTGAGCGTCGGATCCTCGAGGCGGCGCATGAACAACTTCTCCGCCTCGAGATAATCGAGTCGGATGCCGAGCTGGCGGTGCAGCTTTTTGACGGTTTGGATGACTTGAGCGGAGTAGCACATCGGCGAAATTCTACGTGATGCGCCGTCCCGAATTCACCCTAAGATCGTTGCCGCAAGCCGTCGTGCGGAGGACTACTATCCGGGGCGCTTCCATGCTTGTGCCCCGAAGGCCTGGTGGCGTTCGAGAATTAACTTCCGGATAGCAGACGCTTACCAACGATTCTAAGAGCCCGTAGAATGCGTCATTGGGGTATCGGCCTGCGACCGTAGGATCGACGAAGGGTTTAAATCGGGAGCGTGAAATGGAATTTCTCTCTTCTACTGTCAGTATCAATAGGTCGCAGAATCATCTCTCGGCGCTGGTAAAGGCGCTAGCTTTGATCGCCTTCGCAACGATCAGCGTGCCCGGTTGTGGGCGTCATGATGCCGGCCGCGACTACCAGACAACGGCGCCACTGATGCTCGCCAAGGCCGCTGCTAGCTCGCAAAGCACGAGCACGCTGAGCCGCGAGCACACGGTCGTTGTGGACGTGCCGGAGACGGAGTTGGCAGATGGCTTTCGGCGCGTAGCGGATCGGTGCACGTCGGACTCCGAGCATAATTGCACGATCCTGCAATCGGATCTGTCGTCGGGTGATGCTCCATCGGGTCTCATAAGATTACGAATTTATCCGGCGGCCGTTGAGGATTTCGTTTCCTTTGTGGCCCGCCAAGGAAGAATAGAGCGGCGCTCGACGCAAGTGGAAGACCTGGTGGATGCGATCGCAGATACGCATGCACGGATTGAGATGCTGACGAATTATCGTCAACAATTGCTGGCGTTACAGGCAAAGGCTGGGACGAATGTAGAAGCCGCCATCAAGCTGGCTTCCGAGTTGTCGACAGTGCAAACGAATCTGGAGCGCGTCAACGGCGAGGCGGCTTATCAGACCAAACGCGTGACGACCGATGTCCTACGCATTGAATTCATGGTCGCCGAGCACAAGGCGTTCTGGCGTCCGGTGCACGAGGCGATTCGGGATTTCCTGGGTAATTTATCGACGGGGTTATCTCAGGCGATCACCGCCGTTGCCTATATCGTACCGTGGTTGTTTGTGGTGGTGCCGGGGTTGTATTTTGTACGGTTTTTGTGGAGAAGAAGGGGGAAGGTAGAGACGAAGTAGCGGCGTGCGCATCATGATATCCATGATGCTGTATGGGGTCGTGACGGACAGTACGATTTGATTCGTCCGGGGTCGGCCTACATCCGTCATAGGCAGGTGCGGATCAAGATTACTCGATGGCACACACAGTCAACACCTGACAGGTAAAAATATGGGAATCGTCGGTTCGGCGTCACCAATCAGGATGAATAACAGTGAAAGTCGTTGGCAACGGATTTTTTGGACTGCTGATTGGCCTCTTGCTCTTCGTGCTGTCGGTTTTCTTGGGCATGTCGATAGACAGCTTGCCGATTGCGTCGCTCATCGTGGCCGCGGCGACGTTTCTAACATTTGTGGCATTTGGCGGAAGTCGGCTTGGTAAACCTTATTGGGTTTCTCCGATCTTCGCGGCAATTCCAATTGCCGCGGTCTCGGTCTCCGAGATTGGCTCACTGGCAGCCCGGACATGGTGTGTAATTGCGACGACGGTGTTGATCGCTGGCCTTTCGGGCGCATACGTTGCCACACGAGTACGCTCTCACAATGGGTTGCACCACTCGTGAAGGCTCCGTGCTATCAGGCTGTCTGGAAGCGGACGCCACCGAGCTTCCGTGATCACCGAACACCCGGCGACCCCGCTATCAGGTAAGTACCCATGCGCATTGGACTCGGTCGTGGCTTTTTTGCTATCGCGGCGGCGAGCCTCGCGATTTTGAGCCTCACTTACGGCGAGTTCGGGCCGTCAGGGCGGCCCCTACCCGGCTGGATTCCCTGGCGGGAAACATGGGTCTATTTATCCGCGCTACTTCTCTTGGCAGCCAGCGCCGGTCTGTGCTTCTCGCGCACAGCATTGCCTGGTGCGTTGACGATCGGTGCGTACGAAGCGGTCTGGGCCGTGCTTGGTACACCCCCGATCCTCTCCAAACCGATGAGCATTGGCGCGTGGTACGGATTTTGCGAAGCGATGACGTCGCTTGTCGGCGCATGGATCCTTTACGCCATGTTGCGACGGCAGTCGCGAGGATCGGAGATACCAATCGCCAGCGAGCGCGCCGTGCGCGTGGCACAGGTTTTGTTTGGCCTCACATGTGTCTTCTACGGGTCATCGCACTTTGTCTACGCCGATTATACCGCCAGCATGGTCCCTACCTGGCTGCCCAATCGGTTGGGATTGGCTTACCTCACCGGGCTTGGCCACCTTGCTGCTGGAATTGGCATCATTGTCGGCATTCTGCCCCGCCTCGCGGCCACCCTCGAAGCGATCATGATGAGCTTGTTTGGACTTCTGGTCTGGGTACCGAGCTTTTTGGCGCAGCCCCGGCCCCAATGGGCGACGCCGCCCCAAAATCAATGGTCGGAACTCGTCGTGAACCTGGTGTTGGCCGCCTCCGCGTGCATTGTCGCAACTTCTTTGAGAAACGGCCCCTGGGGCTTCGGCTCGCGCTCACACGCGTGAATAAGTGCGGCGTTCGGACGCCGATCGACCCGAGGACCAGACCGCTCGCGCGGTAGGTTGCACGGTAAAAGTATTTTCGCTAGATCAATTCGGTCGCGAACAAAAAGGCTCATTTACAGCAATCGTCAGGGCTCGACGCCATACAAAACGACCGTAACCTCGTTCGGGGGTGTGCTGACGTTCACCCATACGGCTCCGCTGCTCGCGTCTCTGTGAAAGCACCTAATAACTTGCATTCCGATAAACGTAGTAACGTTCGGTCGAGCAGCGATATCCTGACTGCACCAGCAAATGCGGATTTCATTAGCGTCCACCGATTTTAGCGTAATCCACATGTTTAGTTTTGGGCTGGCCTGGTGATTATTTTCGGTGGGATATATCTA
>CAYRAC010000063.1:3857-12007 GCA_964422045.1 uncultured Steroidobacteraceae bacterium | reverse complement strand
CCTCCACGTATTCGATGCGCGATGTCATTTCCGGCTACGGCGAGATCTGGTCGACACGCCTGTTCGCGCCGTTCCTGCGCGAGCGCGGCCGCATCAAGGGCGATGTGCTGTGGATCGATGCGCGTGAAGTGGTCATCATCGAATGGGGATCGTTGGGGCCTGCCGTGCAATGGGCGGTGAGCGAGGCGAACTTGAAGCGGCTGGTGCCGCAGGTCTTCACTGGCCGCTTGATCGTGACCGGATTCGTCGCCTCCACGGTGAAAGGTAATCAGACCACCCTCGGGCGCAACGGCAGCGACTTCTCCGGCTCCATTTTCGGTGCGCTGCTCAATGCCTCGGAAATCATCATTTGGACCGATGTCGACGGCGTGCTGTCGGCCGATCCGCGGCTGGTGCCGAACGCCCAGGTGATCGATCAGCTGTCGTACAACGAGGCCATGGAGCTCGCGTACTTCGGCGCCAAGGTGATCCATCCACAAACCATGGAGCCGGCGGTCGCGCGCGATATTCCGATTTATATCCGCAACACCTTCGCGCCGCAGAAGCACGGCACCCTGATTTGCGCGCACCCCAAGTCGGCACTCAAGGTGAAGGGCATCACCACCATCGATCCGGTGGCGCTGGTCAATCTCGAGGGGGCTGGAATGATCGGCGTTCCCGGTACCGCGCATCGTTTGTTCGGCGCGCTGCGCGATGCGGGCATCTCGGTGATCTTGATTTCGCAAGGCAGTTCGGAGCACTCCATTTGCTTCGCCATTCCGCAGGCGCAGGCGGTGCGTGCCGAGGAGGCGGTGCGGCGCGCGTTCGACGTGGAACTGCGCGACGGACAAATTCAGCGCGTCGAAGTCGCTCTCGGCATGAGCATCCTGGCGGTGGTCGGCGACGGCATGGCCGGCGCGCACGGCGTCGCCGCCAAGGTATTCAATTCGCTCGGTGCCGCCGCCATCAACGTGCGTGCGATCGCACAGGGGGCCTCCGAGCGCAATATTTCGGTGGTGGTGGACGGCAAAGTGGGCGCCAAGGCGCTGCGCGCCGTGCACGCGGCGTTCTACCTGTCGCCGAACACGCTGTCGATCGGCTTGATCGGGCCGGGCACCGTCGGCCGGGTGCTGTTGGCGCAGATCGGCACGCAGATCGAACGCTTGCGGGCGCTCAACTTGGATCTGCGGGTGCGCGGCATCGCCACCTCCACCCGCATGCTGCTCGAGGAGAGCGCGATCGACCTCGACCACTGGGCCGAGCGGCTGGCCGCCGCGGGCGAGCCGCTCGATCTTGAGAAATTCGCCAATCACGTGCAAGCGGACTATATCCCGCACACGGCGATCATCGACTGTACGGCGAGCGTCGAGGTGGGTCAGAACTACGTGACGTGGCTGCAGCGCGGCATCCACATCGTCACCCCGAACAAAAAAGCCAACAGCGGCTCGCTGCCGTACTATCGCGCCATGCAGGAGGCAGGCCGCGCGGCGGGCACGCATTATCTGTACGAGGCGACCGTGGGCGCGGGCCTGCCCATCATCCAGACGCTGCGCGATTTGCGCGAGACGGGCGATGAGATCACGCGCATCGAAGGCATCTTTTCCGGTACCTTGGCATACCTGTTCAACGTGTTCGACGGCAGCGAAACCTTTTCCTCCATCGTGCGCGCCGCCAAGGCCAAGGGCTACACCGAACCGGATCCGCGCGACGACCTGTCGGGGATGGATGTCGTGCGCAAGCTCATCATTCTCGGGCGCGAGATGGGACTCACGTTGGAAATGTCGGACGTGCGCGTCGAGGGGTTGGTGCCGAAGGCCATCGAGAATTGCAGCATCGATGAATTCATGGACCGCATTTCCGAGTTCGATACGTTGATGGCACTCAAGCTCGCGAACGCCACCCGCAAGAACCAGGTGCTGCGTTTCGTGGGCCGGGTCGATTCGGACGGCAAGGCGACGGTCGGATTGGTGCGGCTCGATGCCAAGCACCCGTTCGCGAATATCGCGCTCACCGACAATGTGGTGCGCTTTGCGACCCGCCGCTACTGCGACAATCCCTTGATCGTGCAAGGACCCGGCGCCGGCCCGGAAGTGACCGCGGCCGGCGTGTTCTCGGATATATTGCGGCTTTCGGCCTATCTCGGGGCGTATTTATAATGCTGACGGACGTGACCGCGTTCGCGCCCGCGACCGTCGCCAACGTCGGCATCGGCTTCGATATTCTGGGGCATACGGTGGAGGCGGTCGGCGACAAGGTGCGCGTGCGCCGCATCGCTGAGCCGGTGGTGCGCATCCGCTCGATCACGGGCATCGCCGGCGAATTGCCGGTGGAGCCCGCGCACAATACGGCGGGTCGCGCCGTGCAGACGCTGCACGCGGCGCTCGGGCTCACTTTCGGCTTCGAACTGGATATCGACAAGGGGATCCCGCTCGGTTCCGGGCTCGGCGGATCGGCCGCCTCGGCGGTGGCCGCCGTGGTTGCCGTGAATGCGCTGTTGCAGACGCCGCTGCCGCGATTGCAATTACTGCAGTACGCGATGGAGGGCGAGATCGTCGCCAGCGGCGCGGCACACATCGACAATATCGCACCCTGTCTATTCGGCGGTTTGACCCTCACGGTCGGCATCGATCATCCGCGCGTGAAACAGATCCCGGTACCGCCGGCCCTGCGCTGCGTGCTCGCGCATCCCCACATGTATCTGGGAACGCGCGAAGCGCGCGCCATTCTCAAGACCGACGTGACGCGCTCGGATTTCGTTTGGGCCAGTGCCAACCTGGCCGGATTCATCAGCGGCTGCTATTCGAACGACCTGGAGATGATCCAGGCCTCCTTCAATGACGTGATCATCGAGCCGCAGCGCCAGTCGATGATCCCCGGATTCAAAGACGTGCAACGCGGCGCCATGTCGGCCGGCGCGCTCGGCTGTTCGATCTCCGGCGCCGGCCCCACGGTGTTCGCCTGGGCCGAGATCCAGTATGCCGAAGCGGTGCGCGGCGCCATGGTGGCCGCATTCGCCCAGAATGGACTGAAATCCGATTCCTGGATTTCCAGAATGGAGAATTACGGCGCCCGAGTGGTGAAGGCCTAATGACCGGTTTGCGGTTCGTCAGCACGCGCGGCGAGGCGCCGCCCGTGACGCTCGCCACGGCGATCGCTCAAGGGCTCGCCCCCGACGGCGGATTGTACGTACCGAACCGCCTGCCGACGGTGGATGCGGCCGCGTTCGGAGCATCCACGGCGTTGCCCGACATCGCGCGTACGGCTCTCGCCGGATTTTTCGCAGGCGACCGACTGGCGCCGGCACTCGCCAACATTGCGGCGGCGGCGCTCGATTTCGAGGCACCGACCACCGCGGTGACCGCCTGCGCCGATCCCTTGTTCGTGCTCGAGCTGTATCATGGACCGACCGCCGCGTTCAAGGATTTTGGTGCGCGATTCTTGGCGGAGAGCCTGCAGTGCCTGAGGACGCAGGCGCCCGAGCCCTTGACCATCTTGGTGGCGACCTCCGGGGACACCGGCGGTGCGGTGGCGGCGGCGTTTCATCGGCGCCCGTGGGTGCGCGTGGTGATCCTCTATCCCGCAGGCTTGGTGAGCCCGCGTCAGGAGCAACAGCTGACGTGCTGGGGAGATAATGTGACTTCGCTGCGCATCGCGGGCAACTTCGATGATTGTCAGCGACTCGTCAAAGAGGCTTTCGGCGACCCGAACTTGAGCCGGCGCCACCGCTTCAGCTCCGCCAACAGCATCAATATCGGCCGGCTGTTGCCGCAGATGGTGTACTACGCCGCCTCGAGCCTCGAGGTGCAACGCCGCCTCGATGCCGAGGCCTCGTATGTCATTCCGGCAGGCAATCTCGGCAACGCATTCGCCGCCGTGTGGGCACGGGCGCTCGGGTTCCCCATTGCGCGTATCGTTCTGGCGCACAACATCAACCGCACGGTTCCGGATTATCTCACGACGGGGGTCTGGCGGCCGCGTCCGAGCATCGCGACCCTGGCCTCGGCCATGGACGTGGGCAACCCCAGCAACATGGAGCGCATGCGGGCGCTGTACCCGAGCATCGAGGAAATGCGCGAACAATTGAGCGCGGACAGTGTCGATGACGCTACAATTCGCCTTCGTATCGGAGAAGACTTCATGCACTATGGACGCGAATGGTGCCCGCACACGGCGACAGCGGCGGAAGTCTACAGGCGTCTGAGCGCCGCCGAGCGCCGCGCCCGCCCCTGGGTGCTGGTGGCGACCGCCCACCCGGCGAAATTCAATGAGATCGTCGAGCCGATCATTGGCAAGGCGCTGACCGTTCCGGACAGCTTGGACAAACTGCTGCGTTTACCGCGGCATGTGCTGGATCTGCCGCCAACCCTCGAGGCATTGGCCGCAGCGCTCGAATGACCAGCATTGGAATAGACCCGATATGGATTGCGGTCATCGTGGCCGCGCTGGCGCTGCTTGCCTTGGCCTACTGGGCGCTGCGCGCCTACCAGCGCCGCGCGCGGCGTCGTGCGTTGCTGGCGCGCTTGGAACGCGTGGCCTTCGAATCGGCGCACCAGGTATTGGTGCCCGACGGCATGGGCGGCTTCATTCATATCGACCATTTGCTGCTCACGCCGCGCGGCGTGCTGGTGCTCGACACACGGCGCGTGGCCGGGCTCATCTTCGGCGGCGACCAGATGAGCGGCTGGACCGTCATGGGGCGGGGCCACCGGTACACCTTCGATAACCCTCAGCCGGCCTTGTACGATCGAATTGCCGCAGTCAAGGCGCTGGTCGGGGACGTGCCGGTGGAAGGACGCTTGTTGTTTTCGAATGCCGGTAAGTTCACCAAGGGCATCCCGAAATGGGTGTTGATGCTCGATGGCATCGAGGTCGAATTTCCCGTGGTCGACCGCGGCCTCAAATCATCGCCGGCATTTGCGCATTTTGCGGAAGCCTGGAGCCGGCTGGTGGCGCAGTTGCGGCCGAGCCCGCATCTATTCACCAGCCTCTAATCGGTGCCGAGACCGAAGCAGCGCCGCGCATTCGCCGTCGTCGATGCCGCAATGGCTTGCAAGGATTCGCCGCGCAACTCGCCCACGGTGCGCGCGATATGCGGCAAGAACGCCGGCTCATTGCGCCGCGATTTGGGCGGCGGCTTCAGATCGCGCGGCAACAGATACGGGGCATCGGTTTCGAGCATCAGCCGATCGGCGGGGATGTAGGGGATCGCCTGACGCAGATTCTGACCGCGGCGCTCATCGTTCACCCAGCCGGTGACGCCGACGTCGAGGCCGAGCGCCAGATAATCGTCGAGTTCGGCGCGGCCTCCGGTAAAGCAATGCGCGACGCCGCCCGCCAGGCGGCCGCGAAATTCCTCGAGAATCGCCACGAAATCCGCGTGCGCATCGCGCTGATGCAAAAATACGGGCTTGCGCACAGCGACCGCGATTTCCAACTGTGCGACGAACGCTGCACGCTGCGCGTCGGGCGCTGACAAGTTGCGGAAGTAATCCAACCCGCATTCGCCCACCGCCACCACCTCGCGGCGCCGCACGAGCTCGCACAGCTCCTCGCGCTGCGCGCCGTCGAAGTCGCGGGCGTGATGCGGGTGCACACCGGCGGTGCTCGACAATAGCGATGGGTGCGCGGCCGCAAGCGTCGCCGCATGGCGGGAACTTGTCATATCGGCGCCGGTGACGATCTGGCGCCGCACACCCGCTTCGAGTGCGCGCGCCAGCACCGCGTCCCGGTCGGTCGCGAAGCTATCATGGGTGAGGTTCGACCCAATATCGATTAGTGATATCTTCATGCGGCCATTGTAAGCGGGCGCCGCCGCTGACGGGCGAGGGGGTGCTATGTTCGTCGCCAGAAATTTCATGCTCTGCGCGCTGCTCTGTTGGGCGGCGGCGGCGAGCGCGCAGCAAGGCGGCGATCTGCAGGCGCAAATCCTCTACGCGTACCAGACCGAGGATGACAACGGCCTGCGAAACTTGATCCGCGATTTGAGCACGCAGGTTAAGTCAGATGAGGGCGACCTGGCGCTGCATTATCACCTGGCGCACGCGCAGTATCGCCGCGGCTTGCTGGCCGAGCGCAGCGCGCAGCGCGAGGCCGAATCTGCGTATGGCGCGTGCATCGATGAACTCAAGCCGCTCCTCGCGCAAGATGTTAAGTCGGTCGAGGCGCTGGTACTGCAGTCCGCCTGTTATGCCGGTGCGGCGAACCATGAGAAGCTCGAGGCCGTGTTGCTGCGATCGCGCGCCGACGAACGCTTGAAGACGGCGCTGCGCTTGGAGCCGCGCAATCCGCGGGCGCTGTATGTTTCGGGCTCCCAGGGCCAGGCAGCGAAGCCGGGCAGCGCCGAGCGGCAGCAGGCGTTCGCGCAGTTGCAGCTCGCCGTGCAGCTGTTCGACGCGAGCTCTGCAACCCGAGTCGATACGCCGGGATGGGGACACGCGGATGCGTACCTGGCGATGGGGCTCGAGCTCAAGGCGCGCGGCGATCAAGTGGGAGCTCGCAACTACATCGAAAAATCGCTGATCGCTGCGCCCGATTTCAAGGCGGCGCAACGTCAATTGGCGCAATTGGCCCGGCCATGACCTGGTATGATCCGGCGCGATGAAGCCACAAGGCACGCAGTTATCGCTGTTCGAGACTCGTAGCTCCAGCGATCCGTTCGCTGTTCGGGTCAGTCCGCGTGCGCGGCGGCTGACGGCGCGCGTGCACGTCGGCGGCCGCGTGGAAATCGTCGTGCCGCTCGGCGTCAATGCCCACACGGTACGCGACTTCGTGCAGCGCTTCACGCCCTGGATCGATCGCAAAGTCGCCGCCATGCAGTGCTTTGCGGCGTCGAGCGAGCCGGTTCCCACCCGCGTCGATTTTGCCTGCAGCGGCGAGACATTCCTGGTCGACTGGCGGCGCGGCGCCAAACGCGTGCTCGAGGAATCGCCCGGCCGGCTGTCGGTGCAGGCCGCCGATGAGCGCGGCGCGCGCTTCTTGCTGCAGAGCTGGCTGAAGCGGGCTGCCTTCGAGCGCTTGGCGCCGCGCTTGCTGCAACTGGCGCAGGAACTCAATTGCCAGGTGGCGCGCGTCTCGATTCGCTGCCAGCGCACGCGCTGGGGGAGCTGTTCGACGCGCGGTACCGTGAGCTTGAATTGCTCGCTGCTGTTTCTCGATTTCGACGTCGTGCGCTATTTGTTCGTGCACGAACTCGCGCACACCAAGCATATGAATCACTCGGCGAGTTTCTGGCGGCTGGTGGAGAAGATCGAGCCGGACTACCGCCGCCTGGACCGCGAGTTGCTGGCCGGTTGGCGCACCGTGCCCGGTTGGGTCTTCAAGACTTGACGATGCAGGAGCCCACCCCGCAGCCCAAGCCGTTCGTCGATCTGAGCGATGAGGCGGTGCATTGGGATTTGACCGATGCGTTGACCTATTCCCAATACCTCGATCTCGACAAGCTGCTCGATGCGCAGCACCCGCTCTCGTACCAGCACGATGAGATGTTGTTCATCGTCATCCATCAAGTCTCCGAGCTATGGATGAAACTGTGCCTGCACGAACTCGGCGCGACCGTCGCCTGCGTGCAGCGCGACGACCTCGGCCCGACATTCAAGATGCTGGCGCGCGTCTCGACGATCCAGCAGCAGTTGCTGCAGTCCTGGGACGTATTGGCGACGATCACTCCCTCCGACTATTCGGCGTTTCGCAACAGCCTGGGGAAATCCTCGGGCTTTCAATCGCCGCAATATCGGCTGTTGGAATTTCTCATCGGCAACAAGAACGCGGATACCATCAAGGTGTTTCGCGGCGACCCGCAAACTTATGCAAACTTGGAGCGCGCACTGCGCGCGCCCAGCTTGTACGATGAAGTGTTGCGGCTGTTGAGCCGGCGCGGCTTGTCGGTGCCGCCCGAGGCCATCGACCGAGATTTCACGCTGCCCTATCAAGCGAGCAAACAGGTGGCGGCGGCATGGCTCAGCGTCTATCACAACTCGGTCAAGGAGTGGGATTTATACGAGCTCGCGGAGCGCCTCGTCGACCTCGATTACAAATTCCAGCTGTGGCGCTTCGCCCATGTCAAGACGGTCGAGCGCATCATCGGCTACAAGCGCGGCACGGGCGGAACGGGCGGCGTGTCATACTTGACCAAGGCGCTGGAACTGAAGTTCTTTCCGGAGCTGTGGACCATC
>CAYRAC010000063.1:0-3757 GCA_964422045.1 uncultured Steroidobacteraceae bacterium | reverse complement strand
GTCATACTTGACCAAGGCGCTGGAACTGAAGTTCTTTCCGGAGCTGTGGACCATCCGGACTTCGATGTAGGCATTGCCGTGAGTAATCTTCAAGACCAACTGCAAAACGTCAATGTCGCTTCCAGCGACCTTCTGGCAACGCCGGAGGAGGTCAAGCGGCGGCTGCCGCTGACCGAGCGCGCGGCGCAGACCGTATTCAAGGCGCGTGAGACGGTGCGCGCGATATTGGAGCGGCGCGATCCGCGGCTGTTCGTGGTGGTCGGCCCGTGTTCGATTCACGACGTGGTCGCCGCACGCGATTATGCGACCCGGCTCAAGGCTCTGGCCGACAAAGTCGAAGCGACGCTGCTGCCCATCATGCGCGTGTACTTCGAGAAGCCGCGCACCACGGTCGGCTGGAAAGGATTGATCAACGACCCCGACCTCGATGACTCGTTTCACATCGAGAAGGGCATTTTGATGGCGCGCGAGTTGTTGTTGTTCGTGGCGCAGATGGGACTGCCGGCCGGCACCGAAGCGCTCGATCCCATCATGCCGCAATACCTGTCCGAGCTCATCACTTGGACGGCCATCGGCGCCCGCACCACAGAGTCGCAGACGCATCGCGAAATGGCGAGCGGTCTATCGACCCCGGTGGGATTCAAGAACGGCACCGACGGCGCACTCGCGACCTCGATCAACGCCTTGCAGTCGGTACGCCATCCGCACCATTTTCTCGGCATCACTCAGCAGGGCCAGTCCGCCGTGTTCCGCACCCGCGGCAACGCGCACGCACACCTGGTGCTGCGCGGCGGCGGCGGCCGGGTCAACTACGACGCGGTGAGCATTGCCTTGGCGGAGCGTGAGCTGACGGCGGCCGGATTGGCGGCGAACGTGGTGGTCGATTGCAGCCACGGCAATTCCAACAAGGATCCCAGTTTGCAGCCGCAGGTCGCCGAGAACTGCATCGCGCAAATCGTCGCCGGCAACCGCTCGATCGTCGGCCTGATGCTGGAAAGTCATTTGCGGGCGGGAAACCAGTCCATTCCGAAGGACTTGAGCAAGCTCGAATACGGCCTATCGATCACCGACCCGTGCATCGATTGGCAAACCACCGAGAGTTTGCTGCTCAAGCTGCATCAGTCCCTGCTGAGCGTGCGACGCTGAAGCGCGCGGGAGAGCGGCGCACTCTCCACAGCCGCAGCCCAAGCAGAATCGCCAGTCCGCAGGCATAGAGCGCCGGCTCGCGGATGTCCTTCTTGACCTGCCACCAGAAGTGCCACGCGCCAAGAACGGCGATCAGGTAAATCAGGCGGTGCAACTGCGTCCAGCGCCGCCCGAGGCGGCGCTGCGCCTTGGCGGTGGAGGTCAGCGCCAGCGGAATCATCAATACCAGGCCGAGCATGCCGATGGTGATGTAAGGCCGCTTGACGATGTCCTGCCATAGCGCGCCCAGGCGGCCGCTCTGATCGAGCAATAAGTACACGCTGAAATGCAGCAGCACGTAGAAAAATGCGAACAGGCCGAACATGCGCCGCAACCGCAGCCACAAAAGCCAACCCGTCAGGTCTTTCAGCGGACTCATGCAAAGCGTGATCATCAGGAAATTCAAGGTCCAGCGGCCGCAGGTATGCAGCATCACTTTGACCGGATCGGCGCCGAGAGACACCCCGCCCCAGTGTGTCACGCCGGTGGCGTTCAGCACGCCTAAGCCCAAATGCAGGGCCGGCAGCAGGCAGGCCAGAAACACCAGCGGTTTTAGCACCCACCGGGCCGGCCGCATCAAAAGTAGCGCCGCAGATCGAGCCCGCTATAGAGAGCCGCGACTTGCGCGCCATAGCCGTTGAAGGGCAGGGTCGGCTGGCGCGGCCCAAACGCATTCGCGCCGATGCGCCGTTCCGTCGCTTGGCTCCAGCGCGGGTGGTCGACCTGCGGGTTGACGTTGGCAAAGAAGCCGTACTCGGAGGGATTCGAGCCGGCCCAGGTGGTGCGCGGCGCTCGCTCGGTGAATTTGATGCTGACGATGGCTTTGATGCCCTTGAAACCGTACTTCCACGGCACGATCAGCCGCAGCGGCGCGCCGTTCTGATTCGGCAACGTCTTGCCGTACAGACCCACCGCCATGATGGCCAAGGGATGCATGGCTTCATCGATCCGCAGCCCTTCGACATAGGGCCACTCGAGCACGGGAACGCGCTGGCCGGGCATTTGTCTTGGGTCATACAGCGTTTTGAATTCTACGAATTTGGCCTTGGAGGTAGGCTTGAAGCGCTTGAGCAAATCGCCCAACGGGAAGCCGATCCAGGGCACCACCATCGACCAGGCTTCGACACAGCGCAGCCTATAGACGCGCTCCTCGAGCGGGTGAGGTTTGAGAATATCCTCCAAAGCAAAAGTGCCGGTCACTTCGGCTTCGCCGCCGATCGTCACATTCCACGGCTGGGTGTGAAATTTCTGCGCCTGCTCGGACGGGTCCGATTTATCGGTGCCGAATTCGTAGTAGTTGTTATAGGTGCTGATGTCAGCGTACGAATTGGGTGTCTCGGCGAGGCTGAACGCTGCGTTGCGCGTGTAGCTGAGGGCGGCCGGCGCCAGGCCTGAAGCCTGGCCGGCAACGCCGCCGAAGCTTTGGCTGGCCGCCCACCCCAAGCCGCCCGCCAGCAACGCGCGCCGCGACAAGTACGTGGAATAGGGCGTGATCTCGGACGGCGGGCTGTTCATGTTGAGAAGACCGTCCGGAGCCCGAGTTTGTTTCCGCGGGTGGCGCTAAATCCAATAGCCGGTGGGGATGCCGCGCTTCGCCGCCAGGGCGCGCGCCTCGGCGTTGCCATTCACCAGCAGCGCGCGATCGGCCTCGAGCATGTGCTCGAGGTCGGAGGTGCTGTTGCCGTATGCGATGATGGGCAGTCCGGGATACTGCGTCCGCAGCGACTTCAGGCAGCTCAATTTCTCGGCACCGCGGCGGTTCGGGGTTTTCAGCGCTCCATCCAGCCGCTCGCCGCGCCACTCTATCTCGGTGCACAGCGTGCGGTCGAACCCCAGGGAACGGCCGATGCGCGGCACATACAAATCGGGGCTCGCCGACAGCAACACCAGAAGATCGCCGGCGTCGCGATGCGTCTCGAGCATGGCGAGCGCCACGCGGCGAAAGCGGTGCCGCGGCTTGAGGGAGTCGACGAAGGACTGGGCACAGCGATCCACCGCGCCGCGCGAGGCACCGCCCATGAGCATGCGGATGACCCGACTCTTCAATTCGCCGCGGTCGCGATCGCGCGTCGCATAATTGAAGAGCGCGGCCGGCAATCGCCACAGGCCGCAGATGCGCCAGGGGTGGTGGCGCAGGAAACTCAGCAGGAAGGGCAGCAGCGTATCGCGCCAGGTGAGCGTGCCGTCTAAATCGAAGAGCGCGAGCCAGCGACGTTTTGCGGTAGTGTCAGAGGCAGTCATACATAAATAATGTTGATTAACAGATGCTTAAGGCGATTAGCTCGAAAATTTCTTGATTCGGCTGCCGCCTTGCGAATGCTGCGTAGGATGCTGACTACGATTCGTGAGGCCCTGCGCCGCTGTGGCTGGAACGCCGAGCATGGCACTTTAAGGAGTAGATTGGGATACAAAATCTAGGGTGGTGACCTGCATGCTGATACGACTGGGCTACGAATTAGCATATGAGTTTCCCCAAGCGACGCCGATGATTTTGAATCTGAATGTGCATTTTAGCCGCACCGCTGACTGGGTGCGGCCGGATACCATCGTCACTCACCCGAGCGTGCCGCTC
>CAYRAC010000062.1:5292-12029 GCA_964422045.1 uncultured Steroidobacteraceae bacterium | reverse complement strand
GCAAGCGTCGCCGCGCCGGCAGATGCCGGCAGCGGCGCGGTTGCGAGATCTCCGGCCGCGGTGGCGCTTGCCTCGCCCAGCGCTGTCGGTGCCGAGTCGGCGACTGCGGGATCCGCGCCGAGTACGGGGGCAACCCACACCTGAGGATTCGCCACGGCTGCTTTCGATGTTGATCCGTCCGTGCCCGGCTCCCTGCCCGCGGTCGCGCCCACAATTGCGGTCGCCGACGCGGCAGCGCCGTCCGTCGCGCCGGCGGCGATTGCACCGGAGGAACCTGCGGGCGCCGCGGCGGCGGCGACCGCTGGGGTCCCAGCCGGCGGCGCAGGCGCTGCCAGCGGCACGAGTAGAGTCGGGGGCGGCGAAACATTGCCGGGCACTGGCATTTGGCCGCCGCTTGACCCGGCATGGCCCTTGTTCGTCGGCGGTTTACGCACCGGCTTGGGCCCTGCATTGTCGAGCGCGACGGCGAAGTCGCCGCCCTTGCTGCTCGGGGCGGCGGAATCGCTGCCGGCGCCGGCGCTGGTCGCGGCCGCATCGGCGGCCGGGGCTGATTCGCTGGCGGTGTACGAAACGGCGGGTATGTCACTCATACCCGGGAATTTGCAAGCCACGTGCCAAGCGCGGCCGAAACTCAGGTCCGATTGAACTTCAAGACCAGCGTTGCGCACCCGAGTAAGCCCGCTCCCTCGATGCACGCCAGCCAGCGGTTCATGTTGCTCGACACCCCGAACTTGGCAGAGACGTGCACGGCGCGATGCGCTAGCCAGCCGTAACCCAAGAGAATGCAGAATTCCGGCAACATCGACGTTGCCGCGAGGATCGCCATTTGCATGACCACCGGCTGCAGCGGCTCGATGAATTGCGGCAACAGCGCCAGGAAGAACAACAGCGCCTTGGGGTTCGCGAGCTGCAGCGTAAGGGCCCCCAAGTAGACGCGCCGCCGATCGCCCTGCTCGGCCGCAGCGCCGTCGCCTAAAGCCACTGCATGACTCGAACCGGCCGAGCGCAGCGCCTTGATGCCGAGATAAATGAGGTATGCCGCGCCGAGCCACTTGGCAATCGTGAAGAAGCGCGCGCTCGCGGCAATGATGGCCCCCAGGCTGGTCGCCGACAGGGTGAAATAGATCGCATTGGCGCTGATGATGCCCGCCGCGGCCGGCAGCGATCTGCGCAGCGCGCCGCGCGCACCCTGCGAGACCACGTAAAACACCGCCGGACCCGGCGACAGCGATAAGGCGGTTTCCATCACCAAGAAAAGCAGCCAGGTTTTAAACGTCATAGGCACCCGCGCAATGTTTCCGGCGCTAGCTTACCAGTCTGTATGCTAACGTTTAGCTCATGCGTAACCTGATACTCGCCCTCGTCTTTACCGCCCTGAGTTCCACTGCCTGCGCCGCCTCCGCGACCGCGGGCGCCGGTTCGATCGAATCGCGGATCGCGGCTCAAAACGCCCTCTTCGAGGAGTACTACCAAGCGGAGCTCAAGACCCATCCGCAACGCGCGACCTCCTATGGCGACTACCGTTACAACGACCAGCTCGAGCAAATTTCCCTCGCGGCGATCAAGGAATTGCACGCCGCCGACGAGAGTTATCTTGCGCGTCTTCAAGCCATCGACACCGGCAGCTTCTCCGAGCAGGACCTGCTGTCGCACGAGGTTTTGCGCGACACGCTCAAGCAGCGAATCGAAAATTACAAATTCAATGAGTTCGAGATGCCGGTCAACCAAATGGAGGGTCCCCATCTGAACCTGGCCGACTTGCCCCTCGCGGTGCCCTTCGATTCGGTCAAGCAGTACGAGGATTACCTCTCCCGTCTGCATCAGATCCCGCGCGTGTTCGCCCAGTCCGAAGAGGTGCTGCGCCAGGGCCTGAAGGACCAGCTCATGCCGGTACGCTTTCTGCTCGAGAAGGTTCCCGCGCAATGCCAGGGTGTCATCGCGGCCAATCCGTTTCTGCTCCCGACCCAGAAATTTCCAGCGGCCGTCTCCGCGGAAGATCGGCAACGGCTGAGCAAGGCCATCACCGACACGGTCGCGAACGAAGTCTTACCAGCCTACAAGGAATATGGCGAGTTCATCGCGACGCTGTACGCCCCGCACGGCCGCGACGCGCTCAGTATCACTGCGCTGAGCGGAGGCAAAGAGCGCTACCTCAACGACATCCGCAGCCGCACCACCGTGAGCGATCTCACGCCGCAGAGGATCCATCAGATCGGGATTGCGGAAATGCAGCGCATTCAGGCCGATATGCTCACGATCGCGCGCAAGGAAGGCTTCGCAGACCTCGCAGCCTTCCGCCATTCGGTCGAGACCAATGCAAAATACAAGGCCACGTCCGCGGAGCAGATAGTCGATGACTTTCGCAAGTATGTGGCGCAGATGCAGCCCAAACTGCCCGACCTGTTCATTTTCATCCCCGGATCGCCGGTGACGGTCGAAGCCATGCCTGACTTCCAGGCGGCGAATGCCACGCACTATCAAACCGGGACGCCGGATGGCAAACGCCCGGGCCGGATCGTTGTCGCCGTCTCGCACGCCACGGAGCGCATGCTGGTCGACGACGAAGCGGTCGCGTATCACGAGGGCATCCCCGGCCACCACATGCAACTGTCGGTGGCGCAGCAGCTCACCGGTCTGCCTAAATTCCGCCAACACAGCCAGAACTCGGGCTACATCGAGGGGTGGGCGCTGTACGCCGAACAGCTCGGTAAAGAAATCGGCTTCTATCAGGACCCGGTGAGCGACTACGGCCGACTGTCGAGCGAACTGTTTCGCGCTGTGCGCCTCGTGGTCGACACCGGACTGCATTCGCAAGGCTGGACTCGCGACCAGGTGGTCGCCTTCATGCGCCAGTCCGGCGCGGTCGACGAACCCACCATCCAGGCGGAGACAGATCGCTACATTTCCTGGCCGGCGCAGGCGCTGGCGTATAAACTCGGCCAGCTCAAGTTTCGCGAACTGCGCGACCGCGCCCAGAAACAGTTGGGACCTAAATTCGAAATCCGCGCCTTCCACGATGAGATGCTGAGCGGCGGTGTTCTACCGCTCGGCCTGTTGGATTCCCGTACCAATAGCTGGATTCAAGAGCAGAAGCGCAAATGACCACCCGAAAACCCGTCACTTTGCACCGGCTGCGCGAGATGCATGACGCCGGCGAAAGGATCGCCACGCTCACCTGCTACGACGCGGCGTTTGCACGCCTATTGGACGAGTGCGGCGTCGACGTGCTGCTGGTCGGCGACTCGCTCGGCAATGTGCTGCAAGGGCGTGCGACCACGCTCGCGGTATCCATGCAAGAGATGGCTTATCACACGGCTTGCGTGGCGCGGGGCAATCGCACCGCTTTCATCGTTGCCGACATGCCGTTTGGCAGCTACCAAGAATCGGCCGAAGCCGCCGTGCGCAACGCCGTTCTGCTCATGCAACAAGGCGCACAGATGGTCAAACTCGAGGGTGGCGGCTGGACGGTGCCGCTCGTGCGCCTGCTCGTGGAGCGAAGCATTCCCGTCTGCGCCCACCTGGGCTTCACTCCGCAGTCCGTCCATGCACTCGGCGGTTATCGGGTACAAGGCCGCGACGAGACGGCGGCACGCGTCTTGTGCCGCGACGCCGAGCAACTCGCGGCAGCGGGTGCGTCGCTGTTGGTGCTGGAAATGGTGCCTGCGACACTCGCGCGCGACCTGACCAAGGCGCTGTCGATTCCGACCATCGGGATCGGCGCCGGCGCCGGCTGCAGCGGCCAGGTGCTGGTGCTGCACGACATGCTGGGATTTGCCGGCGATCACCCGCGGCGCTTCGTGCGCAATTTCATGGAGGGCAGCGCCAGCATCGAGGCCGCAGTACGCCAATATGTAGCCGACGTGAAAGGGGCTCGATTTCCCGACGATGCGCTGCATAGTTTTTGAGCCGCAGTCATGCAAGTAATCCGCTCGGTCGCCGATCTACGCGCAGCGCTCACGCCCAAGCGCAACATCGTCTTGGTGCCGACCATGGGCAATTTGCACGCAGGTCACCTGTCGTTGGTGCGCATCGCGCAGCAACGCGGTGACCTGGTCGTCACCAGCATCTTCGTCAATCGCCTGCAGTTCGCTCCGCACGAGGATTTCGCCACTTATCCGCGCACGTTCGACCGCGATTGCGAGCTTCTCACCGGCGCCGGCTGCGACGTCGTGTTCGCTCCGCCGGATAGCGAGGTTTACCCGGAGCCGCAAGGGTTTACGCTGCAACCGCCGGCACTCGGCGGCATTCTCGAGGGCGCCGCGCGGCCGGGATTCTTCTCCGGCGTTTGCACCGTGGTGCTGAAACTCTTCAACATGGTTGAGCCCGACACGGCGGTGTTCGGCAAGAAAGACTATCAACAGCTGCTGGTCATCCAGGCCATGGTGCGGCAACTGGCGCTGCCCATCGAGATCGTACCGGCAGAAACGGTTCGCGATGCTCAGGGTCTCGCGCTGTCCTCTCGCAATGGCTATTTGAGCGAGCCGCTGCAGACCAAGGCGTCGCAGCTGCAAGCGGCGCTCGCCGCCTTGGTCGCCGCTGTCAAATCCGGGCGCACGGATTGGCAGGCCCTCGAGCACCAGGCGGCACAATTTCTCGGCGCCAGAGGCTGGCTGACGGACTATGTGGCGATCCGGCGGCAGAGCGATCTCGGCGAGCCGTCGTCGGGCGAGCCGTTGGTTGCGCTCGCGGCCGCCAGACTCGACGGCACCCGGCTCATCGATAATCTCGAGATCTGAGTTTCATTGCGCGGCCGCATCCGCGGCGAGCGCTTGCGGATCGAGCACGCGTCCGCGCAGGATCACTCTTTCGATGTGGTCGTAGGCGTGAATGGTTTGCGTCGGGTCCTCGTGCAGCAGCAAGAGATTGGCGCGCTTACCCACTTGCACCGTGCCGATATCCTTGCTCAAGCCGAGCGCCTCGGCATTCGTCAGTGTCGCCGCCCTGAACAGCTGAGCGGGCGTGAGGCCCGCGTCGATCAAGCGATGCATTTCGAACCATCCGTTGAGCCCCGGGGGATTGGCGAAAGTTTCATCGCTCGGCGTGTCCGAACCGAACAGGAATCGTGCGTCGTGCTGCGCCATGAATGCCACCGCAATAGATTCCGTTCACCGTAGAGCACTTGGATGGTCGGCTGCCAGCCGCGCTTGTTATCGAGCACGCCCTGTAGAATCTTGCGCACCGCGGGAGTGAGTTGCGCCCCCGGCGGGGTATCGCCCCAATTCCACAGACCGTGCGCAAAAATATCCACGCCCGCCTCGAGCCCGAAGGTTTGCGCTGCGGATGAGTTGGCGTGCAGCAACACGGGCAATCCGGCCTCGTGAGCCGCCTTGACCAACGCGCGAACCGTGGCCACTTGCGGCACCGGCAAATCGTGAGTCGCACCGAAACCCCGCTCGAAGAAGGTCTTCACGCAAATCGCACCGTCTGCCTTCATGCGCGCGACCACGGCCCCGGGGGTGTGTGCTGCGGGTTCGGTGCCGGGCGGCAAATCCGCGGCGGGTTGGCCGGGCTCGAGCATGAAGTACGGGAAGAAGTCGTAGCGCATCGACAGCGGAAAGAAGTTGCTCGGGTAGCCGCCGGGGATCACGGCGCCGCCGCAAAAATAGGTGTCCGGATGCAGCGGCTGCGAATTCCAGCCGGCCATGCCGCGCGGCGTCGAGATGAGATCGACGAGCGTGGTAAAGCCGAAGTACAGGTAGCTCCTGGGAAATTGTTCGCGTGCGGCACGGGCGATATCCGGATGCGCTTGTTCCTGGTCCGGAAGCATCCCCGGAATTGCAAACAGATGCACATGGCTGTCGATCAGCCCCGGCGCAAGATACAGCCCGCGTCCGTCGATGACCTCGTCCGCAACGCGTTTCCCATGTCCCTGGTGCGGCGAGATCTCTGCGATGCGCTCATCATGGATCTTGACCGTGGCGTTGCGTAACGGCTGCTTGAGCTCGGGCGACACGACGGTGACAGCGTCGATCCATATATCCCGCGCGCTGACCGCTGAACCGATTGCAATAACCACGCTCGCCAACAGCGCCGGCCGAATCCTCATCGTCAATGGGAAACGTCGACGCTCGGTGATATCGAGCGGCTCATTAAAATATCGATTTGCGGATCATGTCCCACGTGAAAAATATGTTCGCCGCACTCGCTGAATCCAAATTTCTTGTAGAAAGCAATTGCTCTTGGATTGCGTTCCCAGACACCGAGCCACGCGACGTCCGCGCCGCGGGCACTCATTTCCTCGAGGCACGCGGCCATCAGCGCCTGCGCCACGCCCTTCCCATGCCAATTGCTCGCGACGTATAATCGTTGGATCTCACCAGGCGAAGTGCCTTGAACGAAACTCGGCGCTGCGCTCCAATGCAATTGCGCGAACCCCACCAGATCTTGCCCTTGCTCAGCCACCAGCGTAACCATGTTCTGGCCGGCGATCTCCCCCGCCTGGAGTTCTTCGCTGTAGCTGTCGCGGCAGTGCAGATCCATGTTCTGCGGCGTATTCGCGCCAGCAAACGTCTCCCTGAAAGTGCTTTCGGCGAGGCGCGACACCAATGCGGCGTCGGATCGATAGGCCCTGCGAATGAGCGGGTGCATGCTCTCAGCATAGCAAGCTGCGGGATTTGGGCCAAACGCGGCCGTCGTCGGCCCGCAGCTTTTGTGGCAGTCTAATCGCGCGACTTGCCAAGTGGGGAATGAATGGATCTAGAACGACTCGAGGCGTGCAGTCTGTGCCGATCGCCGAA
>CAYRAC010000062.1:0-5192 GCA_964422045.1 uncultured Steroidobacteraceae bacterium | reverse complement strand
GGGAATGAATGGATCTAGAACGACTCGAGGCGTGCAGTCTGTGCCGATCGCCGAACCTTGTGACGGTCGATGCTGAACGCTATTTTTGCCGCTGTAGCGACTGCGGCTACATCTTCGACAACCCGCGCCCGACTGCGGCTGAAATTGTTCGGTTCTACTCGAAGCCGGGACAGTATCGCGATTGGTTGGAGGAGGAAGTGGCGCGCGATCGCATGTGGCAGCGGCGGCTGCGTAAGCTGCGTCGCGCCGGACTTTCCGGCTCGTTGTTGGACGTCGGGTCGGGAACCGGGCAATTCTTGCACCACGCCAAAGCCACATTCTCGCAAGTGCTCGGCACTGAGGTCTCCACCGAAGCCGTGCAGGTGGCGCGCCGCAAGTATGACATCGAGTTGCTTGCCAGCGAGTTCGAGAGCAGCGAATTTCCTGAACAATTCGACGTGGTGACGCTCTTCCACGTGCTCGAGCATGTGCCCGACCCAAGACGCACCGTGACCCGTTGTTACCAAGTGCTACGCCCCGGTGGAATGCTCATTATCGCGGTTCCGAACGACGTGCAGTCGCTCAAGCAGAGGCTGCGGCGGTTTCTGGGTAGAATCCCTCGGCTCAAGCCGCGCATTGCGGGACCGCTGGCATTGCCGCGTTTGACACTGGAGAAAGTCGGGCAGGAAGTGCATCTTTCCCATTTCACCCCGACCGTGCTCGAAGGCTTCCTCAAGCGCTTGGGCTTCACGGACGTGCAAACGGCTCTCGACCCATATTACGCCCGCAGCGGCTTCAGGGAATTGCGTGCAGATCTTCGGTACGCGGTGTTCAGCATGATCAATTCAGTGTTGAGGCAGAACCTCTACAGCACGATCTGGGTGCAAGCACGTCGCCCACCGATCTCATAGCGCTCGCGCCCCGGTCACCCCAATTTACTCGCGCTCGTCCGGGCAGGCATTAGACTGCCAAGCATATGCATCAACCCATTGCCGACGCGCGCCTCTGGAACCGCTCGCCGCTCGTCCCGCTCGCGGCTTTGTGGGCGACGCTGTGGACGCTCGTCGCCATCATTGAAAGCTCCTACTATATTCATAACCCCTCGATTCCGCGTTGGCAACCGCTCACCCTGATCCTATCGTTGACCTGCACGATCGCGCTCTGGTTGACGTTCGAACTTCGTTCGGACCGCTATCTGCGATTCCCACTGGATCCGCCGCGGCCGTGGTTTTTATATCACCTGCGGCGCTTGCCGATGCTCGCGGCCGGCTACATCGTGATTGTCTTCGGCTTACGCCACGCGGTATTCGCCATGGCCGGCGTTCGCTATGACCACTTGCCATGGCAAGGACAGATTCCCTTCGAATTGGCCAAGGCATCGCTCTTCTATTGTCTATGGCTGGGACTCGTCTTTGGAACACTGTCGTTGCTCAAGTCACGCGAACAAAGCGCGCAGCTTGACCAGGTGCAAAAGGCGCTGCTGGAGTCTCAACTCGCCCAACTTCAGGCGCAGCTCCGACCGCATTTTCTTTTCAATACACTCAACACCGTCTCCTCGCTCATGCAAATCGATATTGCGCGGGCGGATCGGGTCCTGGCGCGACTCGCAGATCTGTTGCGCGCCAGTCTGAGCGCCGCAAGCACCAGCACCGTTGCGCTGCGGCAGGAGCTGAGTCTGCTGCATCTGTACGCGGACATCATGCAGGAGCGCTTCTCGGGCAGGGTGCAGGTCGAATGGCAAATCGCGGAAAATGCGACTGCCATTCCCGTGCCGGCGATGATCTTGCAGCCGCTGTTGGAAAATGCCTTCCGCTATGGGATTGAGCTGACGACCGGCGTCGAAAACATTTGGGTGGTTGCGACCCTTGCGCGCGGCCAGCTCATCGTCACAATACGCAATACAGGCTCGACGCTGCGCGACGGCTGGCGCGCGGGGGTCGGCATCACCAACTGTCGCGAGCGACTGCGCGTGCTGTACGGCGACGCTGCCGGTATCGACCTGTCGAATCACGCCGCAGGCGGCGTGGTCGCGTCGGTTTCCGTGCCGTTGGGCGCGGTGATCGAATGATTCGCGCCATCATCGTCGACGACGAAGAACCCGCGCGCGCCAAATTGCGTCGCTGGCTGCGCAGTGAACCCGACATTGAGGTGGCCGGCGAATATGCCGACGGCTTGAGTGCCGCCCAGTCGATCATGCGGGACTCGCCGGACGTGGTATTCCTGGACATTCAGATGCCGGGGTTGAGCGGTCTGCAAGTTGCCGCGCAACTCGAGTTGGACGGCGCGCCGCTCCTCGTATTCGTCACCGCCTTCGATGCGCATGCGCTCGCCGCATTCGATCTCGGGGCGGTCGATTATCTGTTGAAGCCGTATGACGAAGAGCGCTTCCGCCGTGCGCTCGGTCGCATCCGCGGCCGCTTGCACGCGCCTGAACACCGTCGATCGGCCGTTCGCGTGGCGCGGCAGCAAATCGGAGTCAGCGACCGGCTGTTGGTTCCCGCCGGCGATGGACTGCGCATGATCGACAGCGCCGGCATTCATAGTCTCGAGGCCGACGACAACTACGTGCATGTCCGAACCGCCGATCAAACATACCTGCTGCGAAGAACCCTTCGCGACCTTCTTCAACAGCTGGGGGAGCAGCGTTTCGCGCAAATCCACAAATCGGTTGCGGTCAACATCGGCGAGATTGACGCGCTGACGCCGCTCTTCAAGGGCGACTATGAATTACGACTACGCTCCGGAAGACTCTTGCGTCTGAGCCGGCGCTACACGACGCAGCTTTTCAGCCGCACGGGACGTTAGCGCCCCCGCTCACCCTCGCCGCGCTCCGCTTGCCCCGTAAGGGTCGCGACTTGCGGCGCTTTGCAATACCGTCTACGCAATGTCACTGCGCCCGCTGATTTCCATGACCGGTGTCACCAAAGCCTACGCGAGCATGGCCGGCCCTATTGTCGCGTTGCGCGATGTGAGTCTGGAGGTCCGGACGGGCGAGTTCGTTGCCGTCATCGGCAAGTCAGGCAGCGGCAAGACCACGCTGATCAATCTCCTCACGGGGCTTGACTCGCCGTCGACCGGGACGATTCGGGTGGCATCGACGGACGTGCACACATTGGATCAAGAGGGACTCTCGAACTGGAGAGGCCTATCAGTCGGCATCGTATTTCAATTCTTTCAGCTGCTGCCCTCGCTCAGCATCGCGGAGAACGTCATGCTGCCGATGGATTTCTGCAATTCCTATCCTCGGCGCGAGCGACGTTCGCGTGCCCTGGAGCTTTTGGCACGGATGGGCATCGCGGATCAGGCCGATAAACTGCCGACGGCGCTCTCCGGCGGCCAGCAGCAGCGCGCCGCCATCGCGCGCGCCGTGGCGAACGATCCGCCGCTGATAGTCGCCGATGAGCCGACCGGGAATCTCGATTCGCACACGGCGGCAGACGTGATGCAGTTCTTTGCGCATCTGGTGACGGCCGGAAAAACCGTGGTCATGGTGACGCATGAGCGCGACCTCGCCCGCTACTTTGCACGCTCGATCACGCTCGAGGATGGAACAATCGCGAGCCAAGAAGCACCGCGATGCGCTTGAGCCCGCGTTGGAGAAAGCTCCGCGGCGACATCGAACTCGCGAAAGGCCGGCTGTCGATGATGATCATTGCCATCGCCGTGGGAGTCTTCGCCGTGGCAGCCATCTCGGCCGCTTACACGATCCTGACGCGCGAGATTGTTCGCAACTATCTGTCCACGAACCCTGCCGCCGCGCTTCTCGACGTGGATACGATCGATGAGCGGTTGCTTCAAGGAGTCAGAGCCCAACCCGGAATCACGGGTGCCGAGGCCGCAGGCCGGCTGACCGGACGCATCGAGGTTCGGCCGAATGAGTGGCTGCCGTTGCTGCTGTTGGTCGTGCCGGACTTCCGTGCAGGGCGCATCGGCACCGTTCGCCTCGAGGCCGGGCAGTGGCCGACGGCGAGCAACGGCATCGTTCTCGAGCGCACGGCGCTGTCGGTGGCGAACACAGCCATCGATCGCGAGATCCGCGTGCAGACTCGCGACGGCGCGCAACGCTCGCTCGCGGTCACGGGAGTGGTCCATGACCCTAGCCTCGCTCCCGCGTGGCAAGAGCAGACCGTGTATGGCTATGTGACGCCCGCGACGCTGCGCTTCTTGGGCGTGGAGCCGTCACTTCACCTGCTGAAAGTGACGGTATCGGATGCATCGCGTGATCCGGCCGGAGTCGAGCGCGCCGTCATTGGCGTTGCTGAATGGCTGCGGCGTAGCGGGCAATCGGTCGGCGAGATCCGAATTCCGCCTTACCAACATCCGCACCAGGGCATGATGACCAGCGTGGTGCGGATGCTGCTCGTGTTCAGTGTGCTGACTCTCATCCTGAGCGCCATCCTCACGGCGACGTTGACGTCGAGCTTGCTCGCCCCCCAAGTCCGGCAAATCGGCGTGATGAAGGCGATCGGGGCGCGCAGCGCTCAGATCATGCAAATCTATGTGGGGTTGATCTGCGCGATCGGCATCTTGGCCGTTACTCTCGGCTTACCGCTCGGCATCGCCGCGGGACGGGCTCTGGCGGACAGCACCGCGCAAATGCTCAACCTCGAGTTGGCGAGCCGATCGGTCCCCGCGTGGCTCTACGCCACCCAGGTGCTCATCGGAGTGACCCTGCCACTGGCGGCGGCGCTGCGACCGATCCACCGTGCCGCCGGGCTTACCGTCAGAGAATCGCTGAGTGACTTTGGCGCGCGCCTTGCGATCGGCCCCGGACGACGGATTCGCTGGCTCTCGCGGCTGATCGGTCGGGATCCTGCGCTCGTGCTCGCCATTCGCAACACCGCCCGACGCAAGGGCCGGCTCGCCTTGACTCTCGGGCTCCTCGCCACGGCGGGGGCGATGTTCATGACCAGTCTCAACGTCAAAGCGGCCTGGCAACGAAACCTCACGCTGGCCGGCATGGAGCGGCACTTCGACGCGCAGTTTCAGTTCGCGCGTGCGCAGCCGCAAGCAGCCACGCTCGCTGCCGTGGCTGCGGTGCCCGGTGTTCAGCGGGTCGAGCCCTGGAGCATCGAAGCGGCCTCGCGTGCCCGCGCGGATGGTCTGCGCATTGTCAGGACCTACCCCGATGGCGGCCACGGAAGCTTGCGACTTCAAGCCGTGCCCCGGGACAGCGCATTCCTGAGCCCAACGCTGATTGCCGGTCAGTGGCT
>CAYRAC010000061.1:10392-12061 GCA_964422045.1 uncultured Steroidobacteraceae bacterium | reverse complement strand
AAGCCGCCCGTCGGCAACAAGCTGCTGTTCCAAGACAGCGCTTTCATCGTCATGGCCGTGGGCGGCCCCAACTCGCGCAAGGATTTTCACCACGATCCGAGCGAAGAGTTCTTCTACCAGGTCGAGGGCGACATGGTGCTCAAGACGGTCCAGGAGGGCCGCCTGACCGACATTCCCATCCGCGAGGGCGAGGTATTTCTGTTGCCCGCGGAAGTGCCGCATTCGCCGCAGCGCCCGGCCGGCAGCGTCGGCGTCGTGGTCGAACGGCGCCGCGATCCCGACGAGCTCGACGGATTCTCCTGGTACTGCGAGAACTGCGGCCATCGTCTTTACTTGGAACGCGTTGCCGTGCGCAATATTGAAACGCAGTTGCCGGAGATCTTTGCGCGCTTCTACTCGAGCGAGATGCATCGCAGCTGCACCGTCTGCGGCACCGTCATGCAGGCTCCGGGAACGTGACGCGCGACGCGGCCGCCGCGGTGGCCCTGGACGCCAACGATCCGCTCGCGCATTTCGCGGATCAATTCCATCACCCGTACGACGCCGGGCGAAAATCAGTGTATCTGTGCGGCCACTCGCTCGGCCTGCAACCCAAAGCGGCGGCCGAGATCGTGCAAGCCGAACTCGAGGACTGGCGGCGCCTGGGCGTGTCCGGACATCATGTCGCGCGTCGCCCTTGGATCCGCTATCACGAGGCGGCGAGCGCACCGCTGGCCGCTCTGGTCGGGGCGCACGAGAGCGAAGTGGTGGCGATGAATTCGCTGACCGTGAATCTGCATTTGATGATGGTCAGCTTTTTTCGTCCCGACGCGCGCCGCAATCGGGTGCTGATCGAAAAGTCCGCATTCCCGTCGGATCGCTATGCCATCGTCTCGCAGCTTAAGTTTCACGGGCTGAACGCGGCACAGCATCTGCTCGAGGTCGAACCGCGGGTGGGCGAGCGCCGCTTGAGAACCGAAGATGTCATCCAACGCATCGAGCAGGAGGGAGCCGCGTTGGCGCTGGTTCTGTTGCCGAGCGTGCAGTACTTGAGCGGCCAGTGCTTGGAGCTCGAGCCGATGATCGCCGCGGCGCGCCGCGTCGGTGCCTGCGTGGGATTGGACCTCGCCCACGGCATCGGCAACACGCTGTCGAGCTTGCATGACTGGAATGTCGATTTCGCCGTGTGGTGCAGCTACAAGTATCTGAACGCAGGTCCCGGCGCCATCGGCGGCTGCTTCGTGCACGAGCGACACGCACGCAGCACCGACTTGCCGCGCTTCGCGGGCTGGTGGGGGCACGACGCGGCGCAGCGCTTTCGAATGGGACCGGATTTCGACCCCATCGCCGGCGCGCAGGGCTGGCAGATCAGCAATCCACCGGTCCTCTCCGCGGCGCCCTTGTGCGCATCGTTGGCAATCTTTGAAAGCGCGGGCTTGGGCGCGCTGCGCGCCAAGTCGATCGCTCTCACCGGCTACCTCGAGCGGCTTTTGCAGACCTTGCCGCCGGGCCTGGTGGATATCGTCACACCAGCCGCAGCGCAGGAGCGTGGTTGTCAACTGAGCCTGCGCTTGGCGCGTTCACCCGCCGCGGCCAAGCGCTGCCACGAGCGGCTGACGGCGGCGGGCGTGATCACCGATTGGCGCGAGCCTGACGTGGTGCGCATGACGCCCATACCGCTCTACAATTC
>CAYRAC010000061.1:0-10292 GCA_964422045.1 uncultured Steroidobacteraceae bacterium | reverse complement strand
GGCGTAGCCCTCCATGAGTGACGAGCCCAGTACCGTTCGCATCGTCGGCGCAGGCCCGACCGGCGCACTGCTGGCCATTTTGTTACAGCGCCGCGGGCATGCCGTCGAGCTGTTCGAGAGCCGCTCCGACCCGCGCCGCGCCGGCAGTGAATCCGGCCGATCCATCAATCTCGCATTGGCGGATCGGGGCATTCATGCATTGCAAGCAGCCGGCGTGTTTCAGGAGCTGAAAGCGGCGCTCCTGCCGATGCGCGGGCGGCTCATCCATCCGCGCGAGGGAGGCACCTCGCTGCAGCCGTATGGCCTGCCGAATGAGCTCATCTACTCGATCTCGCGCCAGCGGCTGAACCAAACCCTCCTCGAGGTCGCCGCGCGCCAGCCCGGCGTGAGCATTCACTTCGAACATCGCTTCGAGTCCGCCGATTTCGCACACGCCACCGCGTGGCTGCGCGACCTCAAGCAGGATCGGCTGATCAGCGTGCCCATGCGGCCGCTCCTGGCTGCCGACGGCGCCGGCTCGCCGCTGCGCCGCGCCTTGAGCGCGCTGCATCTGATCGAGGCGCGCGAGACCGATCTCGAGCATGGCTACAAGGAGCTCAGCATCCCGGCGGATTCGGCCGGACGTTACACGCTCGAGGCCGATGCCTTGCACATCTGGCCGCGCGGCAATTACATGTTGATTGCACTGCCGAACGAGGATGGCAGCTTTACGGCCACTTTGTTCCTCGCCAAACAGGGCGAGGTCAGCTTCGAGCGCTTGCAAGAGCCTGCGGCCATCGAGCGATTCCTGGCGTCAAGCTTTCCCGATGCCCGCGCGTTGATGCCGCACTGTGTCGAGGAGTTCAGGGCTCATCCGGTCGGGTTCTTGGGGACGGTGTCGGCCGTCCCTTGGCACCATCTTGGGGTCGCAGCGCTCATCGGCGATGCGGCGCACGCCATCGTGCCGTTTCATGGTCAGGGAATGAACTGCTGCTTCGAGGATTGCATCGAGTTCGACGCCTGTCTGGCGCGGCATACGGCGGATGGGCATACGGCGTGGGCGCATCTGTTCGCCGAGTTCGGCGCGCTGCGCAAACCGAATACGGATGCGATCGCCGCCATGGCGCTCGACAATTATTTGGAGATGCGCGAGCGCGTCGTGCATCCGAAATTCCAGCTGCAACAGGCGTTGTCGCTCGAGCTCGAACGGCGTTTTCCGCAGCGCTTCATTCCGCGCTATTCCATGGTGATGTTCCACCACGAGATCCCGTATCTGATTGCACTCGAGCGCGGCGCCATCCAGAGCGGACTCTTGTCGGAATTGACGGCCGGCGGCGTATCGAGCCTCGGCGACATCGATTTCGCGCGCGCGGAATCCGAAGTTTGCGCGCGCCTCGCGCCGCTGTGACCTAAAGTTGCGCCGTCCGCTCGAGGGTCACGAAGCTGTACGCATGGGCATTCTTGTCATCCGCTTCATGGCGCTCGCACGACACGTGCCGCCACTCCGGGCCGCGCCAGCCGGCGAACAGCGTGTCGCCTGCCGCGATCTTCGCGTGCACCAACGTCAAATGGATGCGCCGCGCCAACGGCAAACACTGCCGATAAATCTCCGCACCGCCGATCACCATGAGCGCGGATTCTCCTGCCGCGGCGCTGCGCGCGGCGTCGAGCGTATGTACGACCACGCAGTCGGCCGGCGAAAAATCCGCCGCACGGCTCAGCACGATGTTCAGCCGCTGCGGCAACGCCTTGCCGATGGACTCGAAGGTCTTGCGGCCCATCAGCACCGGCCGGCCGATGGTCAGCGCCTTGAAATGCTTCAGATCCGCCGGCAGATGCCAGGGCAGCTGGTTGCCGCGGCCGATGACGTCATTTTCAGAGACCGCGACAACCAGCTCGAGGGCGGCCGCAGCGGCAGCCGCCGCATCGTTCGATGTGATCTGCATCGCGGATTTATACGCTGGCGGCGATCAACCCGCCAGCGAGCATGAGCGATCGCTGCGCTTAGTTCTTCGCGGCGCGCGCAACTTGCGACATGGAGATGACCGCACCGCGCGTATCCGACGTGCAGCTCACGTGTCCCACCGCGAGACCGGTCTTGCCGTTGTTGGCGTGCAGATCGAAGGTGTATTCGCTCGCGAAATAATCGAGAACCGAACCGGAGGTGATGTCGCCCCGATAGTCGACTTTGACTGCGGGAGCTGCATTTCCAGGCGTGGCAAGACTCGTGGCGAAGGCCCGTACGCAGGCATTCAACGCGGTCCGCTCGGGCGACGCGTTCGAAATGGCGGGAGCGAGCACGGCAGCGCAGGCGCCGATCAGAACGATTTTTCGAAGGTACATGGTGGTATTCCTTGATGTCGAAAATACCAACGCCCCAGATGTACGATAGGCAACGCCTACGCGCGCGACAAACGAGAAATTTCAACCAAATCAGCAATCTTTTTCACTTGTAGGATTTTGTCCGACATCACGCCACGCGGCATTCGCTCAGGATCCACTGCGTCAACTCCTGTAGATCTTCGCGCCCGCGATCTTCCGGCCGGTGCAATAAGACGTAGCTCTCATTCGTGGTCAATTCCGCGTCGAACAACTTCACCAAGCCGCCGGCGACGAAGCGGTCGGCGCTCAGGCGCGAGGGCACGAGTGCCACGCCGACGCCCTGCTCGGCGGCGAGCACCACCGCCGACATGGTGTCGAGCCGCACCAGCCGATTGGGCTTGATCGGTTCGATCCCCAACCCGACGGCCCAGCGCTCCCACGCTTCGCGCCGCTCTTCATGCAGCAGCAACGTCTTGCCGTTCAAGTCGGCGTACGCATTGATGGGATTTTCCAGCAGGAAGGCAGGTGAACACGCGGCGATGAAGCTTTGCGCGAACAATTCGTGAACCGTCAGCCCATCCCAGGGCCCGGACCCGACGACGATGGACAGGTCCGCCTCGGGCGGATGCGTCTTCGGCGCGGAGACGGTCGTTTCGATGCGAATGTCCGTCTCTTCGCGGGCCTGCGAAAATGAGGACAAACGCGGCAGCAGCAGTTCATTGGCGAAAAACGACGGCACATTCAAGCGGATGATGCTGCGCCCGTAGCGCTCTTGCAGCTGCTCGGTCACCGATTCGAGTTTCGAGAAAATATCGTTGATGTGTTCGAGGTAGTGGGCGCCCGCATCGGTCAACTTGAGCGTGCGAACGCCGCGCTCGAACAACGCGACCCCGAGCTGTTCCTCGAGCGCCTTGATCTGATGGCTCACGGCCGATGGAGTGACGAACAACTCCTCTGCGGCGGCCTTGAAGCTTTGCAGCCTGGCCGCGACCTGGAAGGTCTTCAGAAACTTAAGCGACGGCAAGCGCATAGGGTCAACCAATACTTGGAAATGGGGCGTGAACTACCGTTGCGGCCCCACGGCATACTTCGATATATCATACACCATGACTCGAGCAACATTCGTGCCAGCAGGACCGGTGGGTAAATGCCGGGATTTGCCGACTTTGAGGTGACTTAATCCCGCTTAACGCCATGTTCGCGCGCATCGGGCGAGCCGCACCGCACGATAGTAGCGCAGGGATTGTTACGAAATGGCGGCGGCGCTGCCCTAGTAGTTGATCGACGGATTGTCGCCTGGATAGATGACCCCGACGATGTCGAACCCGCCGGGCGTCAAGCACTGTACCGAGTGCACCTGCTTGCGCGGCAGGAACAGCACATCCCCCGCGGCGACCGGGGTCTTGAGGTTCTCGGTCCACACGACGCCGGCGCCATTGAGAAAAATGAGCGCTTCTTCGTACAAATGCCGGTGCGGCTCGGCCTTCGATAAGGGGATATTGCCGATGAACTGCGTCATGAGCGTCGAACCCTGATCGCGGTTGACCAACACCTGGTAGTAGCGCTCGGCCATCTTGTGGCGCTGTGCAGGATCGATGCGCGCGGCGCGCTGCGGATATTGCGTCTCGAAATTCATCGGCATCGCATCGCCCCACACCAACTCCTCGCTGCCGGGTCCGTTCGAAATGAAGCACTTCAACGCCGCCGGGCTGCGGTTGTGCACGCGGTAGGCTTCTTCCGGCCGCACATAGATGCCGGTGAGCGCCGTCAGCGCGAATCGACGCCCGCTGATCTCGACGTCGCCATCGCCTTGTGTCACGAACAGCACCGTGTGCCGCCCGTCCGCCGAAATCACCGGCGAAACGCCCTCGGCAAACTCTGCATAGAACTGCGATTGGAACAAGGCACCGAGTGCGGGACTCACGACCGGGCAGTAGCGCATGCCGCCGCGGTCCATCAGCGGCGCGCGCGCGGTGGAAAATACATAGCACGCACCGTCGAGAGGCACCACCGGCGATGCACCGGGATCGACCGTGGCGACGTTGCGATTCGCGGCGCTCTCGGGATCGTCCGGGAGATAGCCGCCGGGCAGATTGCTATGGGTGCCGTCGCAGAAAGGTGCGGTTGAGGTCTGCTTGCAACCGCAGAAGATGACATCCTCATCGCGCGCAGCGAGGAAGGCGATCGGCAGAAAACCGCTGCCCGCATGCGAGCCGTCGCAGAACGGCTGTGTCTGGGAGCGGCCGCAGCGGCACCACAGGTAGCGCTTGCCCGCCTTGACTTCGTAATAGAAGCCCTTGCGATGCGCGACGACTGCTGATTTGGTATCGGTAGCCAAGAGTTCGTGTCCGCTCGCAGGAAGTCAAAACAGCATATTGCGGCTCAGGCGGCGAATCAGCGTGAACGCCGCCGCCAGTTCCCGTGCAGAAAATCCCTTCACCAAGCGCTGTTGGCGCCGGCGCACCACGGCGTTCAACGCGTCGAACAACGCCCGGCCTTTGTCGGTCAGATACACCTCGACATAGCGGGCGTCGCCGCTCGCCAGGACGCGCCGCACGTATTTCTCCTCCTCCATTCTCATCAGCGCGCGGCTCAGCGCCGGCTGCTGCATCATGGCACGGTCGACCATTTCCTTGATGGTGATGCCATCGCCCATGGCGAGCACCGCGAGGATGCGCCAGCGCGTGACATTGATGCCTTCGCGGCGCAGCTTGTCGCTGAGATCGCCGTTCAACTGATACGCCAGCCGCGCGATCAAATGCGGCAGAAAATCGTCGAACAGCGGCTGATCCAGCGCTTGGCGCGGCGCTTTTGCGGAATTTTTCTTCAGTTGGGCGCGCGCCATGTCAGAAGTCGATGACCTGACCGAGACCGGCGGCGCGCGCTTTCTCGAGCACGGTGTGCGCCGCGGCGAGATCCTGCGGCGCGATGCCGAGAGACTTGTACAAGGTGACATCGCCGGGCGCGCGCCGGCCGAACTTGGTGCCGTTGGCCACCTCACCGATCTCACCGAGAATGTGCTGCGGCGTGATGGCACCCTGCTCGAGCGCCCGCAGGTACTCGCCGCCTTCATTGACCGTCGATTCTCGGTAGTCGACGAAGAACCGCGATTTCACCACGGCCGCCGTGTCGATCTCGGCCGTCGCCGCGAGGCTCGAGCCGACCACGTTCAAATGCGTACCCGCGCCGACGTCATCCCCCCGCAGAATGGGTTCGCGCGCTTTGGTGAGCGTGCAGACGATATCGGCCCCGGCGACGGCTTGGGCGACGCTCGCGGCCGTCTCGATGTTGATTTGATGCCTCGACCCCTCGGCTTCGGCAAAAGCCGCGGCCTTGTCGCGATCGCGCGCCCACACCCGGATGCGCGTGAGCTTCCTCACCGCCAGCATGGCCTCGAGATGACTGCGCGCCTGCTCGCCCGCGCCCAACAGCGCGAGGTCGCCGGCGTCGGCGCGCGCCAGGAGCCGCGTCGCGAGGCCGCTCGCGGCGGCGGTGCGCAGCGCCGTGATCTCGGCCGCGTCCAGCAGCGCGACCGGGCAGCCGTGCTCCGCCTCGAACAGCAGCACCAGACCCAAGTGCGATGAGTACTGCGGCGGCTTGTTGCGTGGGTTGAGGCTCACGAGTTTGACCCCGAAACACTCGGGGTCTGCGATGTAGCCCGGCATATTGCCGAGCATGCCGATCTCGCCCGGCATCACCATGATCGAACGCAGCGGCAGGACCACACGCCGCTCCGCGACCGCGATCATGATCCGTTGCATGAGATCGATGCACTCGGCCATCGGCAGCAGCTGCCGAATTTGCGCGCCGCGCAAGATGCGAATTTCCATCGACCGCCTTAAGCGCTTTGCGGGCTGAACGATGCGCGCAGCTCTCGCAGCGCGGCAACTAAAGACTCTACATCGTCGTCGTCATTGTAGAAATGGAAGCTCGCCCGCAGGTTGGCGTCGCGGTGCGAGGTGACGATGTCGCGCTGCATGAGTTCCTTGGACAAGGCGCCGCTGTCGCGCGAGGGGATCGCCACGGTCGCGCCGCGCCGCTGATTTTCGATGGGCGTGATGCTCGGCCAGCCGATTTCCTGCAAGCGCTGCATGCAGCGCCGCGTCAGCGCGTAATTGCGCTCCTCGATCGCCGGCGTCCCCACGGCCAACAGAAATTTGAGGCCGGCTTCCGCGGCATAGCAATTCACCACAGCCGGGGTGCCCGCTTCGAAGCGCCGCGCATTCGGTGCCGGCCGGTTGGCGCTGATGTCCATCGCGCCAATCTCGGCCTGCGCGAACCAGCCGCTGTTGCTGGGCACGAGCGAGCGAACCAAGCCGCCGCGCACGTACAGGAAGCCGATACCGGCCGTTCCCAGCAGGTACTTGAGCATGCCGCCGGCGGCGAAGTCGAGGTCGAGCGCCCTCACATCGATGTCGAGCGAGCCCACCGATTGATAACAATCGAGCAGGAATTTGGCACCTTTGGCACGGGCGAGGCGCACGATGCCCGGAATGTCGAGCTTGGCGCCGTTGCGGAAGCAGACGTGGGTGACCGCCACCAGTTGCGTCTGCTCGTCGATGGCCGCGGCGAAGTTCTCGAGCGGGATGTAGCCGTCCGCCGCTCGCGGCACATGCACCACGCGGGCACCGCGCGGCTCCTGGGCATGCCAGATTTGCGCATTGGTCGGAAACTCGAAATCGCTGATCACCACCTTGTTGCGCTTGCCGGTGAAATCCAAGGCGCTCGCCAGTGCATTGAGCCCGGCGGATACCGAGGCGGTGACGGCGATTTCGTCGGGATCCGCATGCAGCAGCGTCGCGGTGAGCGAGCGCACGGATTCATTCTTGGTGACCCACACATCCCAGTTCGCACCCACCAGCAGCCGGTCCTCCAGGTACGCCTCGAAAGCCGCCTTGACGTCGTTGGCAAGCGCGCAGTACGAGCCGCTGTTGAGGTAGGTCTTGCGCGCGAGCACCGGGAATTCCTTGCGCAAGGCCTGAAAATTGGTTTCCATCGGTGCTCCCGGTCGCTTCGAATGCGCCATTTTATCATATGCAATTTCATATGATTGCGGATATATGCATTCCTGCCTACGCTTTGCGTACGAAATACAGCGTCGACACCAGCGCCAGCCACGGAACGCCGACCATCCACGAGATGCGCCACTCGGGCGCTACCCCCATCGTCACCAGCACCGCGACCAGCAGCGTCAATCCGGCGATTTGCATCCCGGGGAACCACGGCATCCGCACCGGCAGGTCGGCGAGCGCGTGCCGGCGTCGAAAACTCAGGTGGCTGAGCAGGATGATGATCCACACGATCATCGCGTCGAACAACGCCACCCCGAACAGATAGTTATAGGCGAGCGGCGTGAGTTTCGACAGCCCGGCGGCCAGCAGAATGCAGCCGCCGGAGACGCTGATGGCGGTGAGCGGCGTGCCGTTGCGGCTCAGCCTGCCCAAGAACCGCGGCGCATAGCCGCCGCGCGACAGCGAGAACAGCATGCGCGAGCACAGGTACACATTGGTGTTCATGCTGGACAGAGCGGCGCTCAGCACCACGAAGTTCATGACTCCGGCCGCATGCCGGATCCCGGAATGCGCGAAGACACGCACGAACGGGCTTTGCGTGACGAGCGTCGCGCCCGTTTCCGTCCACGGCACGAAGCTCACGACGATCGTGAGCGCGAGCACGTAGAAAAGAAACAGGCGCAGCGCCATGCTGCGCAGCGCCGCCGGAATCGAGCGCACCGGATCCTGCGCTTCGCCCGAGGTGACGGCAATGACCTCGATGCCGTTGTACGACAATATGCCGATGATGACCGCCATCCACACACCGCCACAGCCATGCGGCATGAAGCCGCCCGGCAGGCCGTTGAGATTGTGCAAGCCCGTGGGCGTTGTCCCGACCCCGAGGATCGCCGCCGCTCCCAAGATGATGAACAGGATGATCGCGACTACTTTGATGAGCGCGAACCAATATTCGATGGCGCCGAAGTTGGCGACGGATCGCGAATTGAAATACAGCAGCACGCAGGCAAAGCCGAGCGACCACAGCCACAGCGGCGTCCCCGGAAACCAGAAAGTCATGTACACCCCGGCCGCCACCGCCTCGGCACCGACGGCGATCACCTGTGCCATCCAGTAGGCATAGCGCGCGAGCATGCCGACCCAGGGATGCAAATAAATCTCGGCATAGCTGCCGAACGAACCCGCGGTCGGATGCATCACCGCCATCTCCGACAAGCTGAGCACCACCGCCGCCGCGGCGACCGCGGCAATGGCGTAGCTCAGGATGACCGCCGGACCTGCGTAGCCGATTGCGACCCCGCTGCCCATGAACAGGCCGGTGCCGATCGCCCCGCCAAGTCCGATCATCACGAGCTGCGCGCGGCTGAGATCCTTGTGAAGACCGGCCTCGCGGCGGGCAATCGCGGCTGCTTCCACGGCTGCCTCCTCGAGGTCGATGCGATCCTCCGCAGCCGCGGCTAGGCGATGAGCGCCAGCACGCGCAGCGGGCTGCCGGAGCCGTTGACGATTTTCAATGGCGGCGCGATGACCACCGCGCCGGTCGGCGGCAGGTACTCGAGATTCGTGAGACTGGCGAGCCCGAAGCGGTTCGAGCCGTGCATGATCGTGTGACACGGGAACATCGGATTGAAAGTCGCGGCCTGACCCGCGTCGGTGCCCACCGTCTCGACTCCCACGCCCAGGATGTCGCGCTCGCGCGCCAGGAACGGCACGCAATCCGGATGAAATCCCGGGGTATGGGGACCATCCGCGGCGATATTGAGATACGCGTCCGCCGAGGGCCGCTTCGACCAATCGGTGCGTATCAGCACCCAGGCATGGGCGGGGATCCTTCCGTGCTGCCGCTCCCACGCCTCGACCACATCGGTGGTCAGCAAGAAATCCGCGTTGTCGCGCGCCTGCCGGGCGACGTCGATGACGCAGGCCGGGCCGATGAAGCGCTCCACCGGAATATTGTCGGTCGCGTTCTGCGGGTAATCCTTGCCCGTGACCCAGTGAATGGGCGCATCGAAGTGGGTGCCGGTATGCTCGCCGCACGAAATATTGTTCCAATACCAGGCAGGCCCGCGCTCGTCGTATCGCGAAATCTCCTCCAGCGCAAACGACTTCGAGGCAGCGAATTGCGGCGGCAGCTTGATCACCGGCGTGCTCGGCGCCAGCGGCACGGTCAGATCGATGACGCGAATACCGCCGCTCACGATGCCGCCGATCAACTGCGCCAGGGTCTCAGAGTGGTTCATGGTGTATCCCGATAGTTGACACGTCAAGCAACTGTCACTATAGCATACGCCGAACACCGCGCCGTCCACATCAATGAATGGCGATCTGCACCGCCAACGGAAAGTAACTGCCGCCATCGGATAGCACGCAACCGGTCAATGCTCCGCTGGCGCCGACCGAACAGAGATACATGTCGCCGCCGGTATCGTCCACATAGGCTTGACTGCCGCTGAAAGCGACGTCCATGGGTTGGCTGCCGCCGGGGCTCGAGGCTGCGCAGCCGGAGAGACTGCCATCGCCGGCGACGCTGCAGACGCTCACTGTGCCGTTGCCTTGGTTCGCGATATAGGCAAGGCCATTCAGCAGCGAGATTCCGCTCGGACTCGAGAACGCGCTGCCGGCGACCGCGCAAGCGGCGAGGACTCCCGAGCCGCCGATTGCGCAAGAATCGACCGTGGCGGGACCGACGCCGATGTAGGCGAAGCTCGAGCCCGCTGCCATGCCGGCGGTGCCGGTACCGCCCGAGCTCTGGGTACAGCCCGACAGAGTGCCGTCGACGGCGATCGAGCAGCTGGTCACTCCGCCGCTCGAATTCAAGTTGCTGGCATACAGCGTGCTGCCCGCGATCGCGAGCTGCCACGGCTGCTGAAAATTGCTGCCGGTCGCGACGCAGCCCGACAGTGTGCCATCCGCCGCGGCGCTGCAAAGAAACAGCGAATTCGCCCCGTAATGGGCGACGTAGGCGTTGCTGCCGCTGAG
>CAYRAC010000060.1:435-12087 GCA_964422045.1 uncultured Steroidobacteraceae bacterium | reverse complement strand
CTGAACTGCACAAGACGCTAATAACCTGACGAGATTTCCGATCTCTACGTCGTAGCCGCTGCGAAACTATTGACGGCCATCGCCGCCATCTTGTCGGCGTCTCAGCACCGTAGATTAAGGTGACGACTGCAATGCTTGTTCTGTGGGATTCGTTTGCGGGAGTCCCTTGGATCTCAAAGCAAACATCAGTCTCTGCGGCGAAAAATCGCCACCGTTCGATCTGATTCTTTTAGTTCCAATCCGAAATACAGATTCCGGACAATCGAGCATAGTTTCTCTGCAACAGAGGAGCTGTTGCGATCATGAGGAACAATGTTTAAGCACCTCACGAGGCCAGCACGCCACAAAACCAGTGGTTGTCATTAGCGATTTGACGTTTCTGATATCGAATGAATTGAGCTTTATCCGTTAATTTGCAACCGACCATGAGCATGAGGATTCTATGAACGACCGGATGACTTCGACCGTCACCACGACCTCTCGACGAGACCTGTTAGTCAGCGGCGCGGGCGTTGTCCTAGCCGCCGCGAGCCTGTCAGCCACGACGCCCGCCACAGCGGCCGACCATTCGTATCCTTCTTCATCGCCCAGCAAAGGAAAAGATTCGATGAGCAAGATTATCACCAAAGACGGCACCGAGATCTATTACAAGGACTGGGGCAGCGGACAACCCGTGGTTTTTAGCCATGGCTGGCCTCTGTCGGCGGATGCGTTTGAAGATCAGATGTTCTTTCTGGCGTCTCACGGATATCGATGTATCGCCCACGACCGCCGCGGCCATGGTCGCTCGAGTCAGCCCTGGAGCGGTAATGATATGGATACCTACGCCGACGATCTCGCCGAACTGACCGCAAAGCTGGACTTGAAGAATGCAGTGCACATCGGTCACTCCACCGGGGGCGGCGAAGTGGCGCGCTACATTGGACGACACGGCACAAAGCGTGTGGCTAAAGCTGTGCTGATTGGCGCCGTACCGCCGCTCATGCTGAAGACTCCCGGCAATCCCGGCGGCTTGCCACTCAGTGTTTTCGACGGCATTCGAGCCGGGGTACAGGCCGACCGTTCTCAATTCTTTAAGGATTTGACGTTGCCGTTCTATGGGTACAACCGTCCCGGCGCCAAGACCTCGGAGGGGGTGCGTGAATCGTTTTGGCTGCAGGGGATGATGGCGGGATTCCCTGCAGCCTACTTTTGCATCAAAGCGTTCTCCGAAACGGACCAAACCGAAGACTTGAAGCGCATGGACATCCCGACGCTGATTATTCACGGTGACGATGATCAAATTGTGCCGTTCGCCGATGCCGGCGCACTGCAGGCGAAACTCATCCCGAATGCGAAGCTCAAGGTGTACAAGGGCGCTCCGCATGGACTGTGCACGACAATGAAGGACCAGGTGAATGAAGATCTGCTCGCCTTCATCAAGGCCTGAAATTGCCGGGCGGGCCGCCTAAAGAGGCCACCGACGATCATTCGGCTGCCGCGTTCGGCAACCCAACGGTACCCAGTTATAAAGGAAGCAAAAATGAAAATCCTCAGACCACTTTACTCGCTAGCCTGCGCCTTTGCTCTGGTGGGCACTCTTTCCGGATGTGCGACCGAATCCAGCGGCGAAAAGATGACCGATGAAAAGATCACAGCAAACGTACAGGCGATGATCAATCAACACCCCGATGTGGGACCGCCGGACTCAGTTCGAGTGGAGACCCGAGATCATGTGGTGTATCTGAACGGCTATGTGAGTACGGGCCTAATGAAGAGCACGGCCGAGGACCTCGCACAGCACACCCGAGGCGTGACCAAGGTCGTCAACAACATCGCGGTTACGAAATGATCGGCGGGCCTTTTTGCCAACACACCACCTAAGGAATCGCCATGATGCTCAACTTTCTTCGCTTCGCCTCCGCAGCTGGCGCCCTTCTCTTGATGGCCATCACGATGCCGGCTATCGCCGAGCCGGTAAAAAACATCGTGCTGGTTCATGGAGCATGGGTCAACGGGTCGGGGTGGAAGCCGGTATTTGAAATTCTCGTGAAAGACGGGTACCACGTATCGGTTGCCGAACATCCGTTGACCTCCTTCGGCGATGACATCACGGCGGTGAAACGGGTGATCGCGATGCAGGATGGTCCAACTATTCTTGTAGGACACAGTTACGGCGGTGCGATTATCACCGATGTTGGCAATGACCCTAAAGTGGTGGGCCTGGTTTATATCGCGGCACATGCGCTAGATGAAGGTGAGACCGAAGTTGCCAACGGCAAGAAATTTCCCAACGCCACCAAGGCCGTAAAGAGAACGGCGGATGATTTTCTGTACCTCGATCCCGCCTTTTACCCGGCCGACTTTGCGGCGGATCTGCCTAAGGAACAAGCAGAGTTTGAAGCCCAGGCAGAGGAACTGACAGCAGCATCCGTGTTTGGATCACCCGCCGGCGTTCCCGCCTGGAAGACCAAGCCAAGTTGGTACATGGTCGCCAAAGCCGACCGGATTATCAATCCAGATCTTGAGCGGATGTATGCAAAGCGCGCCCACAGCCACACGGTCGAAATCGCCGGTGCGAGTCATTCGGTGTATGAGTCACATCCGAAAGAGGTTGCCGCTCTAATTGAGCAGGCGGCGCAGCACGCGCAAGACTGAGCGCTATGAGGACCTGGCGAGAAGCGCGCATTGCGCGCGACGCGCGGATCGACGCCGGAAGAGCCTTGGCGAAACATAAGTTGGTGGAAGCGCGCGACGGCGTTGCCCTGCTCGAGGCCGTCATCCGGCCGGGCGACCGGGTCTGTCTCGAAGGAGATAATCAGAAGCAGGCGGATTTCCTCGCCGAATGTCTCGCGGCTGTTGATGTTCATAGGGTCCACAATTTACACATGGTGCAATCCGGCGTCGTGTTACCGGAACATCTGGACGTGTTCGAGAGTGGAGTCGCCAAGCGGCTCGACTACGCTTACTCCGGGCCGCAATCGTCACGCATTGCAGGCATGCTGTTCGGCGGCAAGATCGAGCTGGGTGCTGTTCACACCTATTTGGAGCTGTTTGCTCGATATTTTGTCGATTTAACCCCCAACGTCGCGTTGATCGCCGCGGTGAGCGCGGATCGGGACGGCAACCTTTACACCGGCCCCAACACGGAAGACACGCCCACCGTGGTCGAAGCGACGGCTTTCAAGGACGGTGTGGTCATCGCTCAGGTCAACGAGATTGTTGAATGCGTTCCGCGCGTCGACATTCCCGGGGATCGCGTGCATTTCATCGTCAAGTCAGATAAGCCCTTCTATGTTGAGCCGCTATTCACGCGGGACCCTGCCGCGATCACGGAGTCTCAAATTTTTACGGCGATGCTGGCTATCGCCGGAATCTACGCCCCATACAAGGTCAAGCGTCTGAATCATGGCATTGGTTTCAATACCGCTGCGATCGAGTTGTTGCTTCCGACCTATGGCGAGCGGCTGGGACTCAAGGGCAAGGTGGCGAGCCACTGGGCTGTCAATCCTCATCCCACCCTGATTCCAGCGATTGAGTCCGGCTGGGTCGAGCAGATCCATTGCTTTGGGTCAGAAGTTGGCATGGACGACTATATCCGCGCCAGGTCCGACATCTATTTCACCGGATCCGACGGATCGCTGCGATCCAATCGCGCTCTATGCCAAACTGCCGGCCTCTATGCCTGTGACCTGTTCATTGGTTCCACCCTTCAAATTGATCTGCAGGGCCACTCATCCACGGTGACTGCGTCGCGCATCGCCGGATTCGGCGGCGCGCCGAATATGGGCTCCGACGCGCGAGGGCGTCGGCATCCAAGCGACCCGTGGCTGCGAGCGGGCAAAGAAGCGGATCCGGATGTGACTGCTCCCCTTCGGCGTGGCCGTAAGTTGGTGGTGCAGATCGGTGAAACATTTGGTGATTCGTACGCACCCCTGTTCGTCGAGAAACTCGATGCGATCATCTTGGCGGAAAAGATCGGCCTCGAGCTCGCACCGGTAATGGTCTACGCGGACGACGTGACACACATTGTTACCGAAGAGGGCATCGCCAATCTCTTGCTTTGCCGCACCAAAGACGAGCGGGAGCAGGCGATCCGAGGAATCGCGGGTTACACCGATGTCGGTCGCGCTCGAGATAAAAAGGTTGTGAAGGCGCTGCGTGAACGCGGCGTCATACGACGCCCGGAAGATCTCGGGATCAATCCGCTGGATGTTGACCGGAACATGCTTGCGGCGCGTTCCATCAAGGATCTCGTCCGATGGTCCGGTGGCTTATACGAGCCTCCTAGTCGATTTCGGAATTGGTGAGCCGGAAGCCATGGAAACGCTACATTTTCATCACAGAGTAAAGCACCGCGCCGCCGGTACCAAGGCCATGGCGATCGTTGGCGTCGTCGCGTCAGGCAATCTAGAAGTACTGGTGGAGCGAATCCTGCCGAACTGCGACTGCGAACTCGACATCAAGACCGCAGCCGAAGGATTCGGCGCCGTCTGGCAACTGGTCGTCGCGGATTTTGTGGAATTGCGCTCCCCCGGGGGTTTGAAATTGTCGATCAACGACGGCGGCGCCCGCCCGGACACGGTGGCGATTCGCCTCGCGCAAGCGGTCCGATTGATTGAGGACGTAGACCCATGAGCGCGAGGTCACCCGTTGAGGGAGGCGCTGGACAGAAGCGAAAAGCGGCGAGTTGGTACGAGGCGTCAGCACGAGAACGTGTCCGACTGCTCCTGGACTCTCACAGCTTTCAGGAATTCCTCGGTCCTGAGGAGCGGCAGATCAGTCCACACTTGCACATCTTCAATCTCCCGGAACAATTTGATGACGGCATGATCGTTGGCAAGGGCCTATTGGAGGGCCGGAAAGTCTTCATTGCCGCCCAGGAAGGACGCTTCATGGGCGGCGCATTCGGCGAAGTGCACGGCGCAAAGTTGACCGGAATGCTGCGCGCCGTCCGCGATGCCGCGTCGATTCCGCTTTTTATCCTGTTTGACACCGGCGGCGTGAGGCTACAGGAGGCCAATGCCGGCGAACTGGCCATCGCCGAAATCATGCGGGCATTGATGGAAGCGCGAATCGCCGGCGCACGAGTGATAGGACTCATTGGTGGGCGCGCGGGTTGCTATGGCGGCGGCGGACTGATTGCCGGCTGTTGCTCGGCATTGGTCGTCTCCGAGCAGGGTCGAATCAGTGTCTCGGGTCCTGAGGTCATCGAGACGAACCTCGGCGCGGAGGAGTTCGATTCGAAGGATCGCGCCCTGGTATGGCGCACGATGGGCGGCAAGCACCGACGACTCATCGGCGGTGCAGACATGTTCGTGGATGACACGATAGAGAGCTTCCGCATCGCCGCGGTAAAGCTGATGCGCTCCCCGCGAGCATTCGACGCGGACGTACTTAAATCGGAACAGAGCCGGTTGCGACAGCGGTTAGATCAGTTTGGATCTTGCGCCGACGCCCGGGACATCTGGCGAATGGAAGGCGTGGAAGACCCCAATGCAGTGCCAGGAATGGCGCCAGACGCGTTCATAGCACTTGCCGACAAGATTCGAGAGCCCTGCCATGACGCTCGATGAAATTCTCTCCTCGCTTTTTCCCCGGGACCATGACGTCAGCCAGCGCGATCGCGGTTTGATCCGCGGGTCGGGAGCGCTTCAAGGCGACGGTCGAGTCCAGGTGCTCGGCGTGGTGGATCGAACGCCCATCGGTGTAGAGGAGGCGCTGCAATTGTCCGAGTGGGTGCTCGACATCGTGGCGCGTGGAGGTAACGAGCCGATCCTGGTGATCGTCGACAGCGGCAGTCAGAGAATGAGTAAGCGAGACGAATTATTGGGGCTCAATGAGTATCTCGCACATCTCGCGAAGGCACTGATTTATGCGGATCTGCAGGGCCACGCGACCGTCGGCTTGCTGTTCGGCCGCACCGCGGCAGGCGCGTTCATCGCCACCGCCCTCGCCACCCGCACGTTGGTGGCACTGCCCGGTGCGCACCCTGAAGTCATGGATTTACCCTCGATGTCGCGTGTGACCAAACTGCCGATCGAGTTTCTCACGGAAAAGGCCAAGTCCACCCCGGTCTTCGCGCCCGGCCTCGAAAACTTAGCGCGGACTGGCGCGGTTTGCGCCAAATGGGACGACAAGCGCTCACTTGCTGATCAGCTGCACGTGCTGTTGAAAGAACGTGGCGGGCACCGCGACCAGCGCGATGCGCTGGGCAAGCGGCGAAACGGCCGTCCCAAGGCCGCTGACATTCAGGAGCGCGTCCGTGAGCTCGCACTTCGAGCGTAGTAGCGAGATCACCCGACGCCACGATCTTGTCTTCGTGCGCCCGAGAGCGTGGCGCGCATTTCTCGAAACGCGCGACGAGCTGGCGGAAGATCCCTTGGTGGCCGCATGGGTCGACCAAGGTTGGCCGCTCATCATCAGGCGCTTTGCGCCCGATGAAGGCGACGGAGTGCCGCTCGGACTACCTCTACCGCCGTCAGCGGGCAAGCGGCGGATCGGGTTGCTCATGGATCCCGCGTGCATCAGATCCATTACGCGCCCTCCTCGGCTGAGCACCGCGTTCTGGGCCACGCCGGCTGCGTGGGTTCCAACCTTGCGCGCCGTGGACAACGTGGCCGTCCGCTATGGTTTGGAAGCACGCGTGTTCGGCAGTCTCGCATGGTGTCTGCTGACGGGAATGAATTACCTCACCGCAAGCTCTGACCTCGATTTTATCTTGTCCCTGCCTCGCTCAGGCGGGCTAGCCGGATTGACTACTGAGCTCGCCGCAATCCAGAGCGCGGCACCGATGCAATTGGATGGCGAGATCGTGCGCAGCGATGGCGCTGGCGTCCATTGGCGCGAGCTTCAGTCCGGGGCGCGCGATGTCCTGGCGAAGACTATCAGAAGGCCGATGTTGTTGAATTCTGCCGAGTTCATTGCCGGGGGCTCTCCATGATCGGTGCTTGCGCTCGCATCGCGCATCGCCCGAGGGCGTCGTCCTTCAGAGCAATAGCGGGCGTCGAACGGCACGCCAGAGGAATGGCTGCTCACGCCGTCGATTGCCTTTTGTTGGAATTGGAGACGTACCCGAAGCCGGGCTTGGTAAGCCATGTGGATGCAGGGAGCCATGCCGATATGCATGCCGACACGTTGCGCCACGGCGCCACGGCTTTGGAACCATATCTGTATGCCTTAGTGAAGGCCGGCGCACGAAACAGCAGTATGGGCTGCCTGCGAATGGTCGGCATGGAAGCCGAGGCGGCCATGTTGGCGGCTACCGGCGGCGTCAACACCCATCGGGGTGCAATCTTTGGATTGGGGCTGCTTTGTGCCGCAGCCGGCGCGAGATTGAACGGCACCGTCGACGCCGCTTTACCGCTTGGCTCAGTCGTATCGCGGCTATGGGGTAAAGAAATCCTGAGCGGGCCCATGACGTCGCGAAGTCATGGTCTCGAGGCATGCCGCCGTTACGGGGCCGGCGGCGCGCGCTGCGAGGCCGCGGGCGGCTTCCACAGTGTCTACAATATTGGTTTACCAGCTCTTCAAGAAGGGGTTCTTACCGCGCCGGCGGATGCGGAGGCGGTTCGCGTGCATGCGTGCTTCTCCTTGATCGCGACTGTCGAGGATACCAACCTGCTACACCGCGGTGGGACCTCCGGTCTTCAGTTCGCCCAGAACTCCGCTCGATCCTTTCTTGATCGCGGCGGCATCGGACAACACCACTGGCGCGAGCGCGCTCGTACCGTGCATGAGGCGTTCGTCGCGCGCCGGCTTAGCCCCGGCGGCTCGGCGGATCTATTGGCCATGAGCCTTTTTGTCCAAGCGCTAGAGCCAGACCGACGCTGATGGCGCACATCCTGCTACTCGCGCTTGCACCCACCTTCTTCGTCCTTGTATTGGGCTATGTCGCCGGACGATTTCATCGAATCGATAATCATCATGTCGCGGAGCTTAACTCGCTGGTTATGGATTTCTCTTTGCCCGCAGCCCTGTTTGTGGCCACTGCCTCCACTCCACGTAGCGACATGATGCAAGAATGGTCGCTATTCGCAATTCTCGGCGTGGCGATGCTTATCCCCTGCCTGCTTTGGTACTATTTTCGCACCAAGATATCTAAATTAGCGAGCGGTGAAGCTGCGGTCGAAGCGATCACCGTATCATTGCCCAACTATGCTGCTGTGGGCCTGCCCGTTCTGGTCGCGCTACTCGGCCCTAGGTCAGCCGTGCACGTCGCAATCGGCCTCGCCGCAGCTTCAATCCTACCGGTCCCTTTCGTCTTGGTGCTCCTTGAACTACACGGCACAAACGTGCAAACAGACGTTGAGAGCTGGGGGCGTCGAGTGCGTCGAGCACTGCAGCGCTCCTTTGCGAAGCCCATCATCTTTGCCCCTCTACTCGGACTGATTTTCTCACTGTCGGGATTGGAAACCGGCGAGGTAATTGGCGCGTGCTTTATACTCATCGGACAGGCAGCCGGCGGTGTTGCACTTTTTCTCACCGGTCTCATCTTGTCTGCTCAGCCATTTTATCTGGATCGGAGAGTCGCGGTTGCAACGTTTGTCGCCAACCTGATCCGACCACTCTTTGTCGCTGCTATTGTCCACATCCTTGCGGTCCCACCGGACATCGCCAAAGTGTCCGTTCTTCTGTCAGCCCTGCCATCGGGATTTTTCGGGATTCTGTTTGGAGTCACCTACAAAGTGGCCTTCGCAGAGGCAGGCTCCATGGTCATCGCGAGCACGCTTGTCAGCGTTGCAACATTGGCGGCGGCTATCTCGATCCTCTATCCGTCTTGAGGGGCGACCGATGACCCTCGCCATTCTATGCTCGGGACAGGGGCTGCAGCATTCCCGCATGTTCTCCCTCACCAGTAGCGCACCGACAGCGGCACCAGTATTTGCGCACGCCGCAAAATTGTTCGGCGGGTGGGATCCGCGTGAAATGGTTCGCGCGGCGCCGGCGGAGGTGCTGCATAGGAATCGCATCGCTCAAATCATTTGCGCCTCCCAAGCCCTGGCCGCAGCGGCTGCGCTGCGCAACCTGTGGCCGAACCGGATTCTCCTGGCCGGCTACAGCGTCGGCGAGGTGGCAGCCTGGGGCATTGCGCAGATATTGGATGAGACGACGACCCTCGATCTTGTAGCAGTGCGCGCAGAACTGATGGACGCGGCAAGCGCACGCGGGGACGGCTTGCTATCGTTGCGCGGCTTGAGCCGCTCCACCGTCGAGGATCTGTGCAATCGCTATTCCGCCGCGATTGCGATCATCAATCCGAACGAGGCTTTCGTGCTCGGCGGATACGGCGGCGCGCTGGACGCCCTTGCGGTTGAGGCAATGACAAGGGGTGCCGCGGGGGTCGCGCGAATTGCAGTTAACGTGGCCGCCCACACCGCGCGTCTGGCTCCTGCAAGCTCAGGCTTTCTCGCTGCGCTGGAACGAGCGCCGGCGGTCGGTAGGATGCACACAGGGGTAAGATTGTTCAGCGGCATCGATGGGACAGTCGTCCTCGACCCAAAAGTCGGCAAAAATAAGCTTGCTGAACAGATTTGCCGTACTGTGCAATGGGAGGCTTGCCTGCACGGCTGCGTGGAAGCCGGCGCCAGCGCCTTCCTCGAACTGGGTCCCGGCGCAGCGCTCAGCAATATGTGTTCACGCACGTTTCCCCACATTCCGTCTCGCAGCTTGGAGGACTTTAGGACCATTGAAGGAGCCGCCTCCTGGTTGACGCGTTTCCGAGCTAGCGCTCGCGACAACCTTGTTTGATCGAATTCGTCACAAAGGAGTTCACACTGCCATGAAGAGACCAGCGAAATATTCTCCATGCTGTGCCCATACAATCGCAGCGTTGCTACTGTTCGGCACGCCTTGTGTCGGCCTTTCTCAAACTGTGGCGCCCAAGGCCGACGCGAACGTGGCACCTTCCTATGATCCGAGCATGGGCGACCTGATGACAATGACGGTCCAGCCGCGTCATATCAAACTTGGACTGGCGGGAGAGCAACAGAATTGGATCTACGCCAAGTACGAACTCAATGAACTGCGCAACGCGCTTGGCCGCGTCGCTCGCACAATTCCCAAGTATCAGTCAATCGATACCGCTGCACTCACGACGGCAATCATGCAAGCGCCGCTAAAGACTCTTGAGCAGGCGATCGAGGCAAACAGTGCGACGCAGTTCACCGAGGCATACAGCCGACTTACCGAAGCCTGCAACGCCTGCCACCGAAACAGAAATCACTCTGCAGTCGTGATCAAGGTACCGGACGCGGCAATGTTTCCGGATCAGGACTTCAAGGCCATGGCCGCGCCGGCCCGATAGGCGGGATCAGACTTTGCCAACAGCGCAACCTGTCTACGCCTGATCTCCTCCGGCACGCCTTGCACCGTAGCAGCGATCTTCCCGAAGAGTTGCTGCTTCTGCCCCGCGTTCGAGCACTCTGTATAGATTGCCGGTCTGCGTGAAGTCAATGGGTGCCCCCATCGGGGGGATACGGCAGGACAATTCCTTCGCTTACGATGGCGTTGCTCCAACAACCGAGGCCTATGTGGCCAATCGATACCGAGAGGGTTGAACTAATCATGACCACGGAATCAGTTGCACACCATAGGCGCGCGGTGAATGGTATCAAGATGCATTACGCTGAGGCGGGTGCCGGGCCGCCGGTCGTCCTCCTGCATGGCTTCCCCGAGACCTGCTATGCCTGGCGGCATCAGATTGACGCGTTGGGCCAGCGGTATCGGCTGATCATGCCGGACCTGCGTGGCTATGGTGCGACGGAGAAGGCCGCAACCGGCTATGACAAACGCACCATGGCAAATGACATTCGGGCGCTGATGGCGAGCCTCGGTATCGAAAAGGCGGCGATTGTGGGCCATGATCGGGGCGCACGCGTCGGCCTGCGTCTCGCCAAGGATCATCCCGACGTTGTGGCGCGTTTTGCGGCGCTCGACAACATTCCGACGCGAGTGCTTTTTGGGAACATGAACGCCGCGAGCGCGCAGGCCGCCTGGTTCTTCCTCTTCCAGGGCGTCCGCGACCTACCCGAGGTGCTCATCCACGGTCGCGAAGAGATCTGGCTGCGGTATCTCCTCACGGGCTGGTCCTACAACCCGGAGACTTTTACGGACGCCGACATCGCCACCTATGTTCATGCGTACGCGCAACCCGGTGGGCTGCGTGGCCCGTTTGAGGACTACCGGGCTTGGCGTGAGGATGTTGCCCAGGATCAAGTTGATAAGGACGTCAAACTACGCTGCCCCACGTTGGCGCTTTGGGGAAGTGAGTTTGAGGCAGCAAAGATGGTCGACATGGCCGAGATCTGGCGAGATCTTGCGGAGGATCTGACAACTGCGCCCATCGCATTCGCCGGCCACCTGCCTCAAGAGGAGCAGCCCTCGGCGGTTAACGCGGCGCTAATAAAGTTTCTCGAGCCGTGGAAGGGCTGACGGAGGCGAAACCCGACTTCGCAGCACTGGGGCGCGGTGCCGAACTCATCGACCCGAGCACCACCACCTTGAAAACGGAGCTTGTCATGCAGACGACCGAACACCAACGCGTTCCCACCCTCCCCAAGCAACGCAAACCAGTTCTGGTGGTGCCTGGAGGCTCCAGAAAAGGTCAACGCCGCCTACCTTGTCGAAATCATTGATAGGATGTTCTGACATGGACGCCGCCGTCGCCACGAA